>WAHY01000003.1:76200-106919 GCA_009873635.1 Nitrospinota bacterium | reverse complement strand
ACACATATCAAGCCCTCAGAGATTGAGGCAGAGGCTACTGATAAAGAAAAACAAAAACAGGCTGAAGAAAAAGCAAAAGCAAGGGTGACAGAACTTCTCGAAAAAGTTAAAGCGGGTGCAGACTTTGGAGAAGTTGCAAAAAAACATTCAGATGACCCTGCTTCAGGAGCCCAGGGAGGAAGCCTGGGTGAGTTCCCAAAAGGAACCATGGTCTCTGCTTTTGAATCCGCTTTGGACAAACTTGAGATTGGTGGAATAAGTGAACCAGTATTAACTCCTTTTGGCTACCACATAATTAAACTGGATGACAGGAAGGAAGAACGAATCAAGCCCCTGGAAGAAGTTCGCGAACAAGTCATTCAATCATTGAAACAAATTAAGGCGAGACAAAAAGTCAGAAGAACTGCCAGGCATATACATCAGGAAGCTGAAAAAAGTGGGGACTTGAAAACAGTTGCAGAAAAGTATCAGGTTCAGGCAACAATCAGTGAATTTTTCTCAAGAGAAAAACACAACCTCCCGGAAATAGGTGCTCAACCACAATTTTTCAATACGGCCTTCAGCATGGATAAAAACCAGGTCAGCCAACCCATAAATACACCCGAGGCATCATTCATTTTAAAATTGTCTGATACTAAAGAAGCCCATATTCCAGAATTACAAGAAGTCAAAAAAACTGTCGAGCAGGCTCTGACTGAAAAAGTCAATGAGGAGTTGACCTCCACCAAGTTCAAAGAGTTGGAACAAAAGCTGAAGCAGGAAAAAGACCTGGGTAAAATCATTGAGGGATTGGATCTAAGCGTCAAGCATACCCCATTCTTTAGTATGACAGATTCAATACCTGGGATTGGCAACATCAAGCAAATAAAGGAAATAGCTTTGGCAATGAAAGTAGGAGACACAGACTCCACGAAAATCAGGAACCGATTCTATCTATTTAAAAGAACAGGAAAGGAAGAAGCAGGAGAACCTGATAAAGAGAGCGAACAAAAAATCATCAAACAGATCAAAAAGGAAAAAAGCCAGCAAATGTTTCAGGAGTGGGTGGACAACATTAAAGACAGATCTGACATTATGATAGATAAAACCTTAATGTAGTTTTTATCTTTCCCGTAACCCGTCTAAAAAACCACACCCATTTTTTAAACTACCGCATTTTTTTATATAGTCGGTGAATTTTCAAAATTTTGTCTGTCAATGAGCTAATATCTTCAGCAATGACCCGTATCATCTCTTCTTTTCTTATCCCACCCAGATCATAAATAATATCCGGCACAGAGCCATAGCCAGTGAGTGCTTTCTGGGTTCCCCATTCCAGGGAGGAGCCTTCCCGCACCCTTACTTTCCTTGGCTCATCGGCTCTGCTAAAGGTAGCAATTTTGAACCGCAAACGTTTGCAAACTTTTAACAGCGCATCCGTGTATTTAATATTCATGACAGCGCGTTTTTCGGGGTCATGGCGCATGACAGTTAGAACGATATTGGCCACATGACGGGAGCCGCCAAACTCAGGCTCTGCAC
Source organism: Nitrospinota bacterium (assembly GCA_009873635.1). Classification (NCBI taxonomy): domain Bacteria; kingdom Pseudomonadati; phylum Nitrospinota; species Nitrospinota bacterium. The sequence goes on along the minus strand of WAHY01000003.1, from coordinate 105,398 downwards.
CTGTAAAAATATCATCACCATTTTTGATTATTCGCCCCGGGATGGCCAGGACATCTTCATGACATTTAGCCCCGCTGAGAGCCAAACCAATATTGGTTTGAACTTCGGGGATCAATGACCCTATTTTTTCATCTTTAAAAAGCTGGATCGCCTTTTGCAACCCCTTCAACAACTGAGCTTTTTCATTCTCCCTGTACAGCAAGGACAATGGTTCGACACTTGCTTTGCCATTTCCTGATATCATTTCTCCTTGAATAGCCCTTCCAACAAAGTCCTTAGCGTATTTGACCGCGGGTAACGTCTGCCTTCCAAAAGCTAAACCAGCAGCGATTGCAGATGAAAACACACAACCCGTACCATGAGGATCGGATTGGGAGAATCTCTCTGAACTTAAAATCTCCATTCCGTTTTTATCCAAAAAGAGGTCTTCTGGCTTTCCTTTCAGATGCCCACCCGTAATCACTACCGCGCGCGCACCTGATTTAAGGATTTTCCGTGCTGCACGTTTTCTGTCTGCCAAGTTACGAATTTTGATACCAGATAAAATTTCAGCTTCCCTGATGTTGGGAGTAACAATATGTGCAAGAGGCAGTAAACGCTCTTTCATCATATCTATCCCCTCAGTGGTCAGTAGTTTATGTCCTGACGAGGAAATAATAACTGGGTCAACAACCAGGTTTTTAATCCTGTAGCGCTTTATCAGCGAAGATACCTTCTCAACAATATGTTCATTACCCAACATACCTGTTTTCACAGACTGACACTTGCCATCTGAAAAGATAGATTTCAACTGGCTCTCCACAACGCTAACCGGCAAATCATCAACAGCCTGAACACCAAGGGTATTCTGAGAAGTGATTGAGGTAACCACTGTTTTACCAAACACTCCTAGAGCAGAAAAGGTTTTTAGATCGGCTTGTATACCGGCACCAGCCCCCGAGTCTGAGCCGGCTATAGATAATGCTGTTGCAGTTTTATCAGTCATAAAAGTCTCACTACCATGTAAGAAAAAAGTTAATAAAGGAAAGGACTAATGTAACAAACCGCTTCAAACCATGGCAATAAAATATTGGAATATCTTTAGCCCACAGTTACGGATTTGGCAAGAGATCGGGGTTTATCAATATTGCGCTTAAGGGATGTGGCAGTAAAATATGCAAATAATTGTCCAATGACCAATTGAATCAGAGGGGCTGTCAAAGGAGGTACTTTGGGAAGGATTAGTTCTTCACTATATAAATCCGGGTTTTTGCCCTGCTCGCTAAAGTGAATTCCAAGAACAAAACCTGACCGTGCTCGAATTTCCTCTACAGAGGACATCGTGGCTTCATAAAGAACTTTATCTTCCTGGGGAGGGATAAATACAATCGAAGAAACATCATCGTCAATCATTGCCAGTGTTCCGTGCTTCAGAAATCCACCTGGCATTCCTTCTGCGTGGACATAGGCCACCTCTTTCATTTTTAAAGCTGCTTCCAGGGCAATTGGATAATAAACCCCCCGACCCAAATAAAGCCAGTTGCGGGTTCCTGAATATTTATGAGCCAGACGATGAATGAAACCAGAACGTTCATTTAATATACCCTGAATAATTTCCGGCAGTTCCCGCAAAGACTGCAAATGCTTATCATAAACCTTTCTTGAGATGATCTTCTTTTTTAAAGAAAGCTTCATGGCCAACAAGGTGAGCACAACCATTTGAGATAAAGCCGCTTTGGTGCTGATCACGCATATCTCAGGTCCTGACCCTTGCAAAATGACTCTATCAACCAGCCGGGCTATGGATGAACCCATAACATTGACAACTGCCGCTGTGCTGGCTCCCTTTGATTTAGCATGCTTTAACGCAGATAAAGTGTCAAAGGTTTCACCAGATTGCGAAGCCGAAAAAACCAGTGAGTGTTTATCCAAATTAGCCAGCGACATAAATTCATCAGAGCTTACAGAAGGGAAAAACTCCCGGGCCAACTGGGAAAAAACATATTTGGCATATTTCGCAACATAAAAGGTCGTACCCACTCCAAGCAAATAAGAGGACTTTGATTTTTCAAACAACTTAACAACCTCATCCAGTCCCGAGGCCTCAAGGTCTAGAGCATTTGAAATAGTTTGAGGCTGCTCATAAATTTCCTTAAGCATGTAATGAGGATAACCACCTTTTTTTGATGTTTCGCTGTCCCATTCAATCTTAGCAATGGGTTTAGTGACTTCTTCTTTGCTTAAAAGATCTTTCACGACATAAGTGTCCCGAGAAAGAATCGCATATTCCCCATCATCAAGAATCACCGCATTTTTAGTGTGATCAATAAAAGCATTAAAATCTGAACCAATAAATTTAATCTCATCACCAATTCCCAGCATCAGGGGAGATTCTTTTTTAGCGCAAAAGATCTGATCCGGAAGGTATGATGAAATAAACGCTATCGCATAGGTTCCCTCAATGACATTCAGCATTTTCACAAAAGCTTTCTCGACATTGCGGCTACGTTTGTAAAATTTTTCCAAAAGGTGCGCCAGAATCTCAGTATCCGTTTCGGACGAAAACTTGAAACCTTCTTTTTGGAGCTGATCTCTCAAAGGTCGATAATTTGAGATAATCCCATTATGGACTACTGCAAAGTTTTTATTGCGAGATGTAAAAGGGTGGGTATTTTCCTGAGTTACTTTTCCATGAGTGGCCCAGCGTGTATGGGCAATACCTATCTTACTTTTATGTTGCAGGACATTGTGTTTGCGATAAAACTCTTCCACGCCTCCTATGTCTTTTTTGATAAGGAGACCTGTTTTATTCATCAGAGCAACACCACAAGAGTCATACCCCCTGTATTCAAGATTCCTGATACCCTCGAAAAGAAGGTCAGAAATATTTTTTAAACCAACTGCTCCGCTGATGCCGCACATAATCGTCCTGTTATTAATTATTTCACAGAGTAACAAGCGGGAATCATTTTACCCGGCGCAATCACCGTTCCGGGTTTAAGAGTGTTTCCAGCTCCAACAACAACCCCGTCACCTAAAAAAGCACCCAGTTTTTTCATACCCGTTATAATGGATCTTTTTCCATTTTTCACAGAAATCGGTTTCCAGTCCACGTTACGGTTCACGGTCATGCATCCTGCTCCCATATCCACATTTTCACCCAGCACGCTATCCCCGATAAAAGAAAGTCTGCCTATCTGTGTATTATCCATCACCACACAGTTTTTTAATTCCACACCACTTCCCACTGAACAATTTTTTGCAACTGAAGTATAACTTCTGACAAGGGAGTTGTTGCCGATATAGCTTCCCTCTCCTATGCAACAAGGCCCCTCCAGCACAGCGCCCGATTTAATGATCGCCCCATCTTCAACACGAACAACCCCTTGGAGAGTCACATTTGCTTCAAGCGTTGCCGTCTTGGCAATAGAGGTTTCTTGCCACGAGTCCATGATCATCCTGTTTGCCATCAAAATTTCCCATGGATAAACCACATCCAGCCAGTCATCCTCCCACATTGAAGCACGGAGCCCATCACCCGAGACCACTTTTTTCAATGCCTTCTCCATAGAGTTTCCAGAAGATTCGAGCAAGTTAAAAAAAGAAGCCGGCAAAATAAAAACACCCGATAAAACATAGTTCCCAAGGTTATTGCCTTTCGGCTTTTCAATAATTTTTGTGATCTCCATACGAGCATTCAGGAAAACATTGCCAAACATCTGGTTGGAGGGGGGAAGACATATAGAAGCAATCGGGCATTTGAAAGAATGAAAAGACTGCAAAGTTTTACTGAAAATATTTTCCGCGGTTAATATATCTCCATATGCCAGCAAGAAATATTCTCCAGGCAGTATTTTGCTTTTAACCTGCTGCACCGCATTCCCGATTCCAAGTTTTCGTTTTTGCTCAACATGATGCAAGTTCAAGCCATTGTTGTTAAGCTCTTGAAGTTGTTCCAACACCTTTTCTTTTTTATGACCTGCCACCACAAAGATATCGCTGATTCCCGCGCTTTTAAGCAAATCAAATGTATTATTCATTAAAGTACGCCCTGCAACCCCAACCATTGAAATAGGCCGAGTTTCTGAAAATGGGCTGAGATGAGTACCTTCACCTGCGGCAAGGATTATGGCTTTCATTTGAGAAGATCCTGATTAAGGTAGGATTAAGTTAGCTATTAAGGCTGTTGACGAATCTTCAGCAGCTGTTCCGCCCGGTCCAAATCATCTGGAGAGTTAATTCCCAATATCTCGTTCGTATCATGAGTCTGAGTTGCCCGAACAAGATGCCCCTTTTGAACCAGATATTCTATTGTATCGGTTAAATAGTATTCTGCCTGAGCATTATCCACATCAATAACCCCTAAGGCCTTAAAAAACAACTCATTATCAAAACAATATACCCCGGAGTTAAATTCGTCAACTTTTTTCTCAGCAACCGAAGCGTCTTTAAATTCAACGATTCTTAATACCGAGCCTTTGTCGTCGCGAATGATCCTGCCAAAATCATGCTGTCCACTGCTTTTAAGAGTCAGCATCGTGCATTTAGCTCCGCTTTCCTTATGCCCTGCAATCATTTTTTGCAGGGTGCCTGCACGAATCAATGGCATATCTCCACATAACACCAAAACGAGCCCTTTAAAGTTTTCCAGCTTCTCTTTTGCCTGTTGTGCGGCATGCCCCGTACCTAATTGCTCATGCTGAACGACAAACTCAACATCCCGATCTGCAAAAGCATCCTGAACCTGTTCAGCCTGATGACCCACCACTACGATTGTACGAGCAGGTTTTAGTTTGGAAGAAAGATCAAGTACATAGTGAAGAAGCGGGTGGCCAGCAACAGGCAGAAGAACTTTGGCTAGAGAAGATTTCATGCGGGTCCCCTTGCCCGCTGCTAATATAATGACCGCTAGGTCTTGTTGTTGCATTTAATTTTATATTCTGAGATTTTTTTCCTTAAAGTATTGCGGTTAATCCCCAGAATATTCGCAGCCTGAGTCTGGTTGCCGCCCGTTTCCTTCAAAACGATCTCAACCAGCGGTTTTTCAATGCCTCCCATGATCAATTCATGCAGATGACCATTATTTTTTTCATCCATTGCGCTAACGTATTGCCGGATGGATTTATCTAACCATTTTTCAAGGAATGTAGTGACTTGTTTCTGGGTTTTCTTCATAGCAGGAGGCTTCATTTCTTCCAAAATTTAATAATATTGACGTCCTCCCCAAAGACACGAATGGCTGAATGCGGGGATAGTAACAAACTCAAATCTAACGGTCAAGTAGGGACTCGTAGACTTTTTAAAACCATGCAATTACAAGTTGATTCCTCTCCAATTCATGGTCTAAGATGAAGAATAATTTCTTTTAAAGAAGAACTTTTCACACCATTTTTAAATTATGAAAGTCGCTTGCGTTACATTGGGGTGCCGGACCAACCAGCACGATACTGCGGAGATGCAGACCCTGCTTGAACAAGAGGGTTTCTCTATCGTCACGGGTAAAGAAAAAGCCGATGCCTATGTAATCAATACTTGCACAGTGACCCAACGGAGTGATTATAGTTCCCGTCTTGCCGTTAAAAAATCCCTGGCCATCAATCCTGAAGCTCTAGTCGTATTCACCGGATGCTACGCCCAGTTAAATCCTAAAGAAGCTTCCAAATTAGACGGGTTGGATATCGTTTTAGGGAATGCAGACAAGTTGGAAATCGCTAATCTTCTAAAATATAAGCTATTAAATCCAGAATCACCTTGGTTGAAAAGCTCAGACACTGAAATCATCATGTCTGACATTTACAAAGATCGGATATTTAGAACCATTCCTGTAAATAATTTTCAAGGAATGACCAAGGCTTTCATTAAAATCCAAACAGGTTGTGATGAAAAATGCTCATTCTGCACAGTTGTTAAAGCCCGGGGAAAATCAATCAGTGATTCGAGAGAAAATATCATATCCAACATTCATGAGGCGATCGGCTCAGGATTTAAGGAAATCACCCTTACTGGAATTAATCTGGGAACCTGGGGCATGGATAGGAAGGAAACATTTTCTTCCCTGGTTCAGGAAATCGTTGAAATTCCGGGAAATTTTCGAGTCCGGCTGAGCTCTATCAATCCAATGGAGATAGACAGCGACCTCATGCGACTAATCGCTGAATCTGAAAAACTATGTTCACACCTTCATATTCCACTGCAAAGTGGAGATGATAGAATCTTGAAATCTATGCGTAGAAATTATAACAGGGAACAATATCTCGAAGTAGCAGAACGTGCACTCAATATTATTCCAGGGCTGGGCCTTGGAGCAGATGTTATTGTTGGCTTTCCTGGTGAAACTGAAGAAGAATTTGAGAATACCCGCAGCCTCATAGAGCAATTACCATTCTCCTATCTGCATGTTTTTTCTTACTCACCACGCCGGGGCACAGAAGCTCATCAACTAAAAGACAATGTTCCCGGAAACATAAAAAAGCAAAGAAACCAGATTCTGACCCAATTGGTCAATAAAAAATCTCAAAGGATCCGCGAGAGTTTTTTAGGTAAACAGGAAACCGTCCTGGTTGAAAATCAACGCGATACAAAATCCGGGTGGCTCAAAGGACATACTGGCAATTACATTCCACTCACTTTTGAAGGCAGTGACTCTTTAAAGAACAGATTAGTGCCAGTCACCATAAACAGCGTTTCTCAAACCAGGGTCACGGGATGCGTCCAGTAATCACCCTCACCACCGATTTTGGCCTCGATGATCCTTTTGTCGGTATCATGAAAGGGGTCATTTTAAACATTGTGCCCGATGCCCAGATTGTAGACATAACGCATGAAATTGAGCCACAGAATATCACGCAGGCGGCTTTGATCCTGAACGCCGCCTATCCCTGGTTTCCCAGAAAAACCGTTCACGTAGTTGTTGTTGATCCAGGTGTAGGAGGTAACATTACGAACAAAGAAAAGAGTTCTGGAAAATCATCTGAAAAAAAACCAGGTGGCCCTGGTCCGGTAATCAGAAGAGCCATGGTGGTACAGTCCAAATTCCAGACTTTTGTCGGGCCTGATAATGGGGTGCTCACCCCAGTCCTCTTCCGTGAAAGCAGAGCCTACGAAATCACCAATAAAAAATATATTCATAGAAATGTCTCCAATACATTTCATGGACGTGATGTATTTGCTCCCTGTGCAGGGTGGATTGCCAGTGGAGTCCAGCATTCCAAAGTTGGACCCAGAGTATTGAAACCGGTACGCATTGATCTCCCACAACCCACACTAAAAGGATCAACGCTTCACGGTGAGATTATCCATATAGATCACTTCGGCAATCTCACCACCAGTTTTTCTTCAGATATTATCCAGGAAACCTTTAGTGCTTCCGACGCAATAAAAGTACAAATAGGAAAACATCGTATTGATGGCCTCGTAACCGGTTATTACCAGATGAAACCTGGACAACCCGGGGCTATCATTAATAGCTGGAATCATCTGGAAATTTTCTATCGAGAAGACAACGCCAGGAAAAAATTAAAAGCACGAATTGGACAATCCGTAACATTGAAAGCCAACTAGGTCACTTTTGTGGAAGGCTCACAAAGTAGAGCCCGCCTACCAGGTTATTTATCGTGAACGACATCAAAATCATATGCCAAAACAAAAAGGCCCGGCACGACTATTCTATTGAAGACTCGATGGAGGCAGGAATTGTGTTGAAAGGTACTGAGGTGAAGTCCCTGAGAAATGGCAAAGCAAATCTCGTCGACAGTTATGCCCTGATTGAAGGTGAAGAAGCCTGGTTGCTCAATTTTCATATTGATGCATATACCCCAGCCACCCAGTTCAACCACCATCCAATGAGAAAACGGAAACTGCTCTTGCATAAAAAGGAAATAAATAAGCTCATTGGAAAGACACAGGAAAAAGGGTGCACCCTGGTTCCTCTTAAAGTTTATTTTAAAAACGGGAAAGCCAAGGTAGATTTAGGTATTGCTAAAGCAAAAAAACTTTACGACAAACGCGCCACCATCAAAAAGCGCGAATCTGATCGAGAAATTGACCGGGCAATGAAGACCAGAAACCGGTAAGTAATAGAAAAGTATCCGCAATGGAAATGGATAAAATGATAGGTAAAATTCTGGAAGGTTACCAGCCAGCATGTGTAGTTATGGCGGCTAACGAATTAAAGCTGTTCGATAAACTCACTAATCCAATAACTGCCGGGCAGGTCGCAAGTGATTTAAACCTGAACCCTGAAGCCACCGAACGATTGCTCAATGCCCTGACTTCATTAGAAATTATCTCCAAAGAAAATCAAAACTATCATCTACCAGAGTCCGCCCATGAATATTTAACAACGGGCGGCAGTCATTCTCTTCAGCAGTGGATCCAGCTCTCAGCGGACCTTTTCCCGATTTGGGGACAACTTTCTACTTTTATCAAATCCGGTATTCTAATTAAAAGTATTATGGAAATGCTTGGCGGTGACCCTCACAAAATGAGGGCATTCACCGATGCCATGCACGACAAGGCACTCAAAGCGACCTGGATGATTGCACGCGAAATTCCTGTGGGTGATGCAAACACAATGCTGGATATAGGGGGTGGGCCAGGAACTTATTCACTCGAGTGGTGCAAACTTCACAGCCATCTTAAAGCGACCGTATTCGATATCGCGCCGGTCCTGAAAGTCGCCAAAAACTATATAGAGTCCTACCGGTTACAAGATCGAGTTAATACTAAGGCAGGAGATTTTCATAAAGATGACCTGGGTGACAGCCAATACGACCTGGTACTCATGGCAAATATCCTGCACATGTATGATGCTGACATGAGCCGGGCCCTGGTCACTAAAGCAGTGCAAGCTGTTAAACCGGGCGGTCGTATTGTTATCCACGGTTTCTGTACCGATGAAAATCAGACTGGACCGCTGGGTGATACCTTGTTCAGTTTGAATATTGGCATGTTGACGGAAGGAGGTAGAGCACACCCCGTCCAGGAAAAAATAGAATGGCTTAAGGGAACCGGTGCTTCCGATATACGCCATTTCAGAATCGACGCAATCCCAACAGGTGTTGTAACCGGGATTCGGCCAGAGAGCAATAAGTCTCATTAGCGAAAAAAGCTGTCGGAGTGCAATCAAGTTCGTGCTTACTTCCTCCTTCGGATAGCAGTCATTTGTAACATATATCGCTGGGAGCTATAAATATTTCCTGCTGACTGGATAAATTGGCTCGAGACAGCCTAAACGCCTTAAACAATTTTCTCAAGGTGTTGCTGCCCTTTGATAGACCACCAGTACCACACCAGAAACAGCAATCACTCCTCCTAAATAACCCAATGCCCCAACTGGTTCTGTTTGCAAACCCGCAAAACCCATTTTAGGGAGAATACTCATTCCAAAAAGGGTTATAAGCGGATTAAGACTAATAATGACACTGATCAAGGCCAGGGGAAGATATTTAACCGCTTCAGCCAGAGCACCATAAGCAAGTAGAGTGTTGACCCCACAAAATATTAGTGACAACCAGGCAGTTATACCAGCCCTGGTAAAATCTACCCATTCCACTCCCCCTATCAACGTAAATGTCGCAACACCATAAACCAAAAGATTTAAGGATTGAGCTCCATATTGTCGGTTTAGAAATTTTTGTGAGACCATATATCCCACCCAAATCAAACCCGCCGTGACAATTAAAAAGTCAGCGAAGTAATAGTCGCTTGCATCTTGAATTCGGCTTAGTTGATCATGAAAAAACAAGGAAAGACCGCTTACAACGATGAAGATACCCAGAATCTGTCTAAGTGCCAAACGCTCATTGAATACATAAACACCTGCCAATACCAGAAATACCGAGGCAGTTTGAATCAGAACCGCCATATTTGAAGGTCCGCTCAATTCCACCGCCAATGTTACCCAATAATAATTCGCAGAAAGGCAGGCACCGCCAAGGATTCCCATCCATGGAGGTTTTCTAAGGATATAAAATGGTTGATCCATTTTCCATTGCAGAATTATTGCTAGGACAAGAAATGCAAATAAAAACCGGAACCAGGAGATCGTACCAGCTTGAAAATCCTGAAGGGAAATTTTGAGAAAAATTGGCAGAACCCCCCAAAGAAACATGGTAATAAGGGAAAGTATTATCCCCGTCAGATAACAAGATGTCTTTAAGGATAGTAGTTTTCCAAGTTGAGGCATGGTTTACTCGACTGGACCAAACTTAATGGGCTTAAGCCCTAATTCACATAGTTAGTGCTGAAGCTTAGAAAAGTTTTTCAGAAGGGTGAGACCCAATCGTTGGCTTTTTTCCGGGTGAAATTGAAACGCGTGAATGTTTTCGTGATGGATGCCAGAGGTAAACTCGATCCCGTACTGAGTTGTTGTTGCAACAATTTCGTGGTTTTGCGGGACAATATAATAAGAATGCACAAAATAAAAATAGGAATCATCTGCCACCGAGTCAAACAATGGATTGCCGGAGACTGCATGAACCGTGTTCCATCCCATATGGGGAATTTTTAATGGTTCACCAGAGTCAGATTTGGGCTGAGCATCTTTAAACCCCACTACTTTTCCAGGAAGAATACCCAACCCATTAACCTGACCAAATTCTTCGCTCTGACTAAACAGAAGTTGCAACCCGAGACATATTCCCAAAAACGGCTTACCACTCTTAACAGATTGATGAACAGTATCAATGAGATTCAACTTCTCAAGGTTGGACATGCAATCCTTGAATGCGCCAACACCGGGGAGCACCACAGATTTTGCTGAAAGAATTTTCTGTGAATCACTGGTTATAATTGCCTCGGCACCCACTGCCTCAAAACCTTTTTGGACAGAACGGAGATTACCCATTCCGTAGTCAATTATAGCTATCAACTATAAGGTTCCTTTGGTAGAGGGCACATCTCCGGACCTGGGGTCCATCGTGCAAGCTGAGTCTAAAGCACGGGCAAAGGATTTGAATAGAGCTTCTGTTATATGGTGAAGATTATTCCAATAGGGTGAGTTGAAATGCAAAGTCGTGTCGCTGTTCGCTGCAAATGCCTGGAAAAACTCTGAAACCAGCTCGACATCAAACTCACCAAGCTTGGCTTTAGGAAGTTCCAGGTTAAAAACAAAATAAGCCCTTCCACTAATATCGACAATACATTGGGCCAAGGCTTCATTCAGCGGAACATTGGCTTCCGCAAACCTTCTTATTCCCTTTTTGTCCCCTAATGCTTCCTTAAAAGCCTGTCCAACAGCGATCCCTATATCTTCCACTGTATGGTGAAAGTCTATGTGAGTGTCGCCTTGGGCTTTTACTGTCAGGTCAAAATAGCCGTGCCTGGCCAATTGGGACAACATGTGGTCTAAAAAAGGTACAGGAGTCTTAATATCCTGAACCCCGGTACCATCAAGATTCAGGCTGACCTCAATTTGTGTCTCGCTTGTGGAGCGCTTAACGTGGGAAGTTCTAGCCATTCAGAGGTTGCTTTACCTTTGTGCCTGCTTTTTTACCATTTCCAGAATAGGAAACTTTTTCACCATTCGTAGATTGAGATTTCTTGCAATTATCGACCACCCATTCTTTTCCGTTGCCAGAAGCCGCCATCTCGGCAACCGCTCCATAAAAAGACATAATGGTTTCAAACATACCATCCGAGTCCAGCTTTAAAATCTTACGCTGTATAGCAGGAGCTCCGTGCTCGAGAACCATATCACCCAGCCCTATACACTTGACAGGAACGTTGAAAATCTCTTCTTCCTGCAAAGCTTCCAGAACAGCAGACCCAAAGCCGCCTTTCAAGGAATGCTCCTCAGTGGTTATCAGACATCTGGCTTTGAGTGCGTATTTGACAATCAAATCTTTATCAACAGGTTTGGCAAACCGGGCATTAATAACGGCAACACTTACACCTTCTTTCTCAAATTTTTCCGCTACGGCCTGAGCCCAGGCTACAGTATTGCCATATGCAATGATGGCGATGTCCGATCCATCTCGGATGACTTCTCCCTTACCAATCTCAAGCTCTTTGATTTCAGGGTCAAGAGGCATTCCCAAACCGGGGCCACGTGGATATCTAAGAGCGGCTGGCCCAGGATGATTGATTGCTGTTTTCAGCATATGCCTCATTTCATTTTCATCCTTTGGCGCCATGACGACCATGTTTGGTAACGTGCGGAGAAACGCAATATCGTACAGCCCTTGATGCGTAGCACCATCTTCTCCAACTATTCCTGCCCTGTCCATGGCAAACGTAACAGGGAGGTTCATCAGGCAAATATCGTGAACCACCTGGTCGTATGCCCTCTGCAAGAAAGTTGAGTAAATAGCTACCACTGGAAGAAATCCCTCAATCGAGAGAGCTCCGGCAAAAGCTACGCCATGCTGTTCAGCCATGCCGACATCAAATGTCCTTTCCGGAAACACCTTGCCAAACTTGCTGATCCCTGTCCCGTCCGGCATCGCCGCTGTAATACCAACAACTTTTTCGTTTTCTTCCGCCAGTTGAATCAGCGCATCCGCAAATACATTTGTATAAGCAGGGTTGGCCTTCTTCTTATGAAATTCTCCAGTAGAAACATTGAAAGGTTTGGCACCATGCCAGACATCCGCCTTCTCTTCTGCCTGCTCATATCCTTTACCCTTACGGGTAATAACATGCATCAAGGTAGGACCTTCCAAATCCTTTACAGTACTGAAGGATTCTGTCAAGGCTTTAACATCATGGCCATCAATGGGCCCAACATAACGAAAGCCCAGGTCTTCAAACAGACGACCTGGAATGAAAACACCTTTAATGGCCTCATCAATCTTATGCGCATACCGGTTGATTTCCTTGCCAATGCCTGGAACAGCCAACAGGAGCTGACCCACCTCCTGCTTGATTTTCAACATAACCTGCCCAGTCATGATCTTACTGAGATGCGCAGACATTCCACCAACGTTAGCAGAGATGGACATTTCATTATCATTGAGCACAACGATCATATCATTTTGAATATGGCCGGTATGGTTAAGTCCTTCAAAAGCCATTCCCGCAGTCAGAGAACCATCTCCAATCACGGCAATCACATCATTATCTTCGTTTTTAAGATCCCTGGCCTTCGCAAATGCAAGCGCTGCAGAAATAGAAGTTCCTCCGTGCCCGCAATTCCAGTGGTCGTGTTCACTTTCTTCTCGTTTAGTGAAGCCACTCAAACCCTCATGCTGGCGAAGGGTATTGAACCTGTCTTTTCTTCCAGTCAACAATTTATGGACATAAGACTGATGCCCCACATCCCAGATAAATTTATCCTTTGGGCTATTAAAGACGTAATGCATTGCCAAAGTCAGTTCAACTACGCCCAGATTTGAAGAGAGATGTCCACCGGTCTCAGAAATGGACTCTAATAACATGTCACGGATTTCCCGAGCAAGAAGAGGCAATTCTTCGATCGATAGTTTTTTCAAATCTGCGGGACTGTCAACACGGCTTAAGAACTTACTCATAGGGGTCCCAGTCAATTAAAATGTTCGCTGCACAAAGAATCGGGCAATCTCCCTCAGAGGGTCCGCCCGATCATCAAATTCTTCTAAACAAACCAAACTTTCCTCTACCAACTGATCAGCTTTCCGGCGAGATTCTTCCAACCCATAAAGAGCCGGGTAAGTTGCCTTGTCTTTATCCAGGTCGCTCCCTATTTCCTTACCCAGTTGTTTTTCATCCCCTGTAATATCGAGAATGTCATCAATAATCTGGAAAGCCAATCCGATATGTGCTCCATAACGGGACAATGCTTTCAATTGACGGGAAGTGGCCTGTCCAAGCATACCACCGCACCGGATACAAGCTCTAATCAAAAACCCTGTTTTATAAATATGAATATATTCCAGGGTTTCCGCGTCGATAGGTTTACCCTCTGACTCAAGGTCAACCACCTGACCGCCTATCATACCTTTAGACCCTAATGCTGAAGCCATCTCATGACTTGCATTAAGAATACACTCTGGCGGAACCGACTCCATCCCCGCCGACCGGGTCATCAGAATAAAAGCTTCAGTGAGTAACGCATCGCCCGCTAAAATCGCTACAGCCTCACCAAAAACTTTATGGTTTGTAGGTTTCCCCCTTCGCAGGTCATCATTATCCAAAGCAGGGAGATCGTCGTGAATCAGGGTATACGTGTGAATCAATTCAGCAGCTACTGCAAATGGCAAAACTGCTTTCCGGTCTCCCCCTACCGCCTCTGCAGCGGCCATCACCAAAACAGGGCGTAACCTCTTCCCTCCTGCCAGGAGACTGTAGTGCATCGCTTTATGGATGACTTCAGGATAGGCCGTCTCCTCGGGCAAAAGATTCAGTATCCCTTCTTCAACCAGCTTTTTACCTTCAGAAAGGTACTGAGATGCAGATAAACCGTTCAATAAATCAATTAATAATTGTTATCGAGGGCAAAACCTATTAAAACCTACCGCTAAAAATCTTAACACATAATCCAAAACAGTCAACTTTATTGTTGGTCGTCTGACAATGGGGGAAATCCTTAATTTATAAGTTGTTGAAGCCACATCTCGACTTGATATTTTTGGTGGAATATGGCTCTCAGAGCGATCAAATCTTAGCCTGGCTACCTGTATCGCTTCCAAAAATAGCCACTTTTTCACTTTTTTGTCCATGTTGACAAATGCTTGTAATTCCCAACATGTTGAATTATCATGACATATCAATATCTTTAAAGAAATCAGCTTGTTGAGTACACCTTTATCAAGGTCAGGGCGATTTCAACTGCTACGCTTGGACCAATTGTTCAACTTTTTCAATAGGACCAAAGAATGCATAGTCTTACTGATGCCTGGGTCGGATATACGTGCCTAATCTGTTTTTGTCTAGCCTACACTCTAGTTATATTCGAAGAGCAAATCCATATGCGGAAGTCCAAGCCGGTCATATTGATCGGTTGTTTCATGTGGGCTCTAATTGGTCTCTATGAAGCTCAACATGGTGGAGGACACGCTCACGATCATGTTAAAGAATTGATTGCTGAAATCGGCGAACTCTTCTTCTTCCTTTTAGTAGCCATGACTTACATAAATACCCTTGATGAAAGAAATGTATTTAGAGCATTAAAGGGGTGGTTACTTAAAAAAGGTCTGGGGTTTAAAAAGTTATTCTGGGCAACAGGGGGAATTACATTCCTGCTTTCTCCAATTGCTGACAACTTAACAAGTGCCCTCTTGATGTCGACCGTGGCGCTTGCGGTCAGCAATGGCAACGGACGTTTCATCGTTCCCGCATTTGTCAACATTGTGGTCGCGGCAAACGCAGGAGGCGCCTGGAGCCCTTTTGGAGATATAACCACCTTGATGGTCTGGACGTCAGGGAAAGTTCAAACTATGGAATTTTCTTATTTACTACTTCCTTCATTAATCAACTGGATCATACCAGCGGGTATCATGTATTTCTGGATACCTGATGAAACGCCGGAGCCTGAAGCGGAAGCAGTACATTTGAAAGCCGGAGCCAAGTTCATCATTGGGCTGGGAATCTTCACCGTTGCCACAGCAGTGTCTTTTCATCAATTCCTGCATCTGCCTCCTTTTCTTGGGATGATGTTTGGGCTCGGTCTGTTGATGATTAAAGGTTACTATTTAAAGCGCTGGGGAGAGAAAAGGCATCTTGAAAAAATGGGCATTGCTAAAGATCGAAGAACACGACACCGCTTTGATATCTTCACAAAAGTCGAAGGCGTAGAATTTGACACCCTGCTTTTCTTTTTCGGAGTTCTTACGGCAGTTGGCGCACTGCAATACATTGGCTACCTGGCAATGATCAGCGAAAACATGTATGGGAACCTGGGCCCGACTACCTCTAATATTCTGGTGGGAGTCCTCTCTGCAATTGTTGACAACATCCCTGTCATGTATGCAGTTCTGAAAATGAGTCCGGAAATGGGTCTCGACCAATGGATTTTAATCACATTGACCGCGGGAGTTGGTGGTAGCCTGCTATCTGTTGGTTCTGCTGCAGGAGTAGCAGTAATGGGGGTTGACCGTGAACATTATACATTCATGTCGCATTTAAAATGGGCGCCAGCTATTGCTCTTGGCTATATAGCCAGCATATTTACCTGGTACATGGTTACACCCCACTAACAACTTAGGCGGAGCAAAGAGGTTGCTCCGCCTCATTATTGTTTATAAGGTTACAAACCTTCTTCTCTCATAAGCCGGAACTTTTTCCCACAACCACTCTACCAAGCGTGAAAACATGAACTGTTCCAGCGCCATTTTTCTTTAATGTTCCAGCGGCTTCATTCACTGTTGCTCCTGTTGTAAACACATCATCCACCAACAAGATATTTTTGCCTTCAACCAACTCAGGACGGTTAACCTCAAAAGCCCCCTTAATGTTTTTGGCCCTTTCCATACGTGTCATGTTTGCCTGAGCACTCGTTTCCCTCACACGACGCAACAACCCACCTTCAAGAGGAAGTTTTAAAATCATAGCCACTTGCCGGGCAATTAAAAATGCCTGGTCAAATCCTCTCTCCTTCATTTTGTTGAAATGCAACGGCACAGGTGACACAGTAAAGCCCCGGCAAAAATCAGGGTTCTCGTCAAAATATTTTTTTAGAAGTCGATCCACCTCTGGAAGCACACCCATCTGCCTGCGGTATTTGAAGTGATGAATAGCTTTGCGCAAAACCGTATCATAAAACCCCAGGCTTCTGGCTTGATCAAATTGACAAGTGTTTTGTCGACATTCCCCGCACACAAACTCTTCATGAGGGTTTTCATATGATATGTCAGCCGGAATTCCACACCGAAAACAATATGGCTGCCGGATAAACCCTATATCCCCCCTGCAACCCGAACAAAGAAAATAATCTGACTCATTGATGTTGCCTTCGCACGAAATGCAGTTTTGAGGAAATATAAAATCCAGAATTTTTCTAAAACCACGTAATATCCCGCCAAATATATTTACTCGTTTAAACGGCATAACCCCTCACTGTCTATCCAGGTTATTTTACAGCCCTATTAATATTAAAAACAATATGTTGAACACCAAGGTTTTTATATTCTTCCATAAACTTTTATGCTAAAGTTTCTTCCTTAATTATTCTCACATTAAAAAGCTAATGAACAAAAGCATTATCCAGCTTACGGAAAAACACGTTGCCGGAACTTACGGACGTTACCCGATAGCCCTGGTAAAGGGAAAAGGCGCCAAAGTCTGGGACAAATCGGGAAAACAATACATTGATTTTGTCAGCGGCCTTGCTGTTGACAACCTCGGGCATTGTCACCCTGCTGTGGTATCGGCCATAAAAAAACAGGCCGAAACGCTGATCCACGTTTCCAATTTATACCATATCGAACCACAATCCCGGCTGGCAGAGAAACTAACATCTCTGAGCTTTGCCGATAAAGTTTTTTTCTGCAATAGTGGAACAGAAGCAAATGAAGGGGCAATAAAACTTGCTCGCAGGTATTTTTTCGATAAAGGGCAAAAAGAGCGGACAGAAATCATCACCATGAACAACTCATTTCATGGGCGTACCCTTGGGTCACTCTCTGCTACGGCTCAGAAAAAATTCCATGCTGGATTTAAACCGCTCTTACCTGGGTTCAAATACATTCCTTTTAACGATTTACCATCAGCCCGCAAAGCAATTACTAAAAAAACCTGTGCCATCCTGGTTGAACCCATGCAAGGTGAAGGAGGAGTGAATATTCCCGATCCCTCTTATTTGAAGGGACTGAAAAAACTCTGCAAAGAACATGACATGCTCCTGATTTTTGATGAAGTGCAAACGGGCTTTGGCCGAACGGGAAAGCTGTTTGCATATGAGCTTTACAGGGTCAAGCCAGATATCATGACCCTCGCAAAAGCTTTAGGAGGAGGCGTTGCCATAGGAGCGCTGGCAGGCACTAATCAGGTTATGAAATCTTTTGTCCCCGGCACTCATGCGGCAACCTTTGGCGGTAACCCAATAGCCTGTTCCGCAGCTCTTGCCTCTTTAAAAGTTCTGACTGGAAAAAACTTTCTGGACAAAACCAACGCCACTGGAAATTATTTTTTACAACGCTTAAAAGAAATCTCTAAAAACAATCCCGTGGTCAGGGAAGTTCGTGGCAAGGGAATGTTTCTCGCCCTGGAACTAAAAAAGCCTGGCGGCAACATAGTTAACGAATGCATGGAACGTGGTTATTTGATTAACTGCATTCAGCAAAATGTATTGCGGTTTCTTCCACCGCTCAATATTTCCAGGAAAGATATTGATGGAATGATTGCAGTGCTATCTGACAGCCTGTCCAAGCTAAAATAAACACTTTATCTTTGATATAAAATGAAAAAAGATCTATTAGCCATCAATGACTTCACACAAAAAGAAATTCTCGAATTGTTTGAAGAATCTGACGACCTGAAAAAGAAACGCCAGAAAGGCATCGAACATCTGCCTTTAAAAGGACAAACTCTCGGAATGATTTTTAACAAGCATTCCACACGCACTCGCATATCTTTTGAAGTCGGAATGTTTGAGCTTGGTGGACACGCATTGTTCTTAACCGGAGACCAGCTGCAATTGAAACGTGGCGAAACCCTCAGGGATTCAGCCCAGGTGCTTTCCCGCTACTTGAACGGAATCTTGATCAGGACCTTCGATCATAATGAAGTGATCGCGCTCGCCGAGCATTCATCGATACCCGTTATCAATGGACTGACAGACTTGAACCACCCTGTTCAGGTTCTTTCGGATATTTTCACCATCAAAGAAAAACTTGGAGGCATAGAAGGCGTGAAGGTTGCTTACGTGGGTGACGGCAATAATGTCACTTATTCCTGGATGATGGGAGCTACAATAATGGGAATGGATCTATCGGTGGCCTGCCCATCAAATTTTCAGCCCGAACCAATTCCCGCACTTGATGGAAGTGGTCAGGTAAAAATTATTGAAGACCCTTTTGAAGCGGTAGAAAATGCAGATGTCATTTATACTGACGTTTGGGTGAGCATGGGACAGGAAGAAGACACTGAAAATAAAAAGAAACAGCTTCTTCCCTACCAGATAAACCAGAAACTGGTCGATGCGGCAAAAGAAAACGTTCTCGTAATGCACTGTCTTCCAGCTCACCGGGAAATGGAGATTACATCCGAAGTGTTGGATGGAAAAAACTCAATTGTTTTTGACCAGGCTGAGAACCGACTTCATGTGCAGAAAGCCATTCTTAAAGCCTTGTTGTTACAGTAAAACTAGAAGCTTTGTCAGTTTAAAGCAGGGGTTACCAAAACTATAACCAACACTAAGAATGCAATGAACATTGGGAAACCAACCGCATCATTCTCTAGTTTTCACTTTGCCCCCTTGAGATTATTTTTTTCTTTAATACTGACGATTTTCTTTCTGTATCCCACCTTTATTTTTGCGGAATCGGTTCCTGAAGATACGGAAATTCAGCGACACCTGATTTTAATTATCAAAAAAATTATCGTTCTCGAGAGCGAAGTCGAAGCACTTAGAAAGAAATCCGAAACAAAAGAAAACCTTGAAAAAATAATCAACCTTCAGGGACAAATTGACAGGCTACAACTGAACTTCGATTCTTTGGCCACCAGCCTTCCATTACATGATGGCTCTACAAAGAAAAAGGAAAAGTCTCCATGGACAAAACAGCTGGAAGAAATAACATCTCCCCTCCTCCAGGCAATTCGCGACCTGACCGAAAAACCACGCAAAGTAGATTCTTTGAAAAAACGTATCACCGAACTGGAGACCACCCTGGCCCTCCATAAGCAAGCATCCCGATACCTGAAAAAATTTGAAAATTCCCAGACTAGGATTAAAGACCCCAAAAAACCTGAGGAAGCACGATACCTTTCAAGGCTGGAACTATTGAGAAATAAATATGACCCTGAGTTACCAGAGTTGAGCATGAGCGAGACCAGAAAGAGCCTTGACCAGATTCTTGCTTCAGATGAGTCACTCATAGATTCTGCAAAAAATCAGATCAAAGATTTTTTCAAGAATCGCGGCAGAAACTTACTGATAACCATTGCCACATTCTGCGGACTGTGGTGGTTGCTCAATAGATTTAGAAAATGGATATTAAAATTCAATGTGTTTTCCCAACTGAGCCCGGCATTCGGCAAATTGTTCAGCGCAGCCTACAATATTTTCATCCTTATTATATGTTTATTGGTAGGTATGGCCTGCCTCTACTTTTTTAATGACTGGCTATTAATCAGCCTGATAGTTATGGCGCTCATTCTTGTTGCCTGGACATCAAGACAATACCTGCCAACCTTCCTTCAGGAAATAAAACTGATCGTTAATCTCGGCACAGTTCGTGAGGGAGAGAGGTTTATCTGGAATGGTGTCCCATGGCTTGTTAAAGATATAGGTTTAAGTGCCAACCTGGTCAACACCAGCCTTGAGGGAGGGGAAATCAGGTTGCCCTTAAGAGATTTAATTGACAAACATTCCCGCCCGGTAGTAGATAAAGAACCCTGGTTTCCCACAAATGTAAAAGACTGGGTCATTCTGACCGATGGAACATACGGACAAATCAAACATCAGACACTGGAACAAGTTGTGCTTGACTTAAAAGGTGGATCCTTAAAATATTATTCGACGAGTGATTTTTTAAACCAATCCCCTTTGAATATTTCCACAGGTTTTCGTTACTGCATTGAATTTGGCCTGGAATATGGTGTGCAAAACAGAATATGCGAAGAGATCCCCAGGCTCATCGAAAATGGATTAAAAAACCACCTTTCTCAGTTTTTTGAAGGTCATTCTCCGGATTTTAATTTCCTGGAAGTCCGTTTCGACAACCCAGGTGCAAGCTCTCTGAACCTTATGGTCATAATTCACGTTGATGGAAAATGTGCAGAACACCACGAGGAAAACCGCAGAAAGATCCAGACAGCCCTGGTCCAAATATGTAACGACAACAATTTAACAATTCCTTTCAATCAACTCACCATCAATATGGCGGATGGCGCGAAACGCTCAAACCCGCCCCGATAATAAAACGGCTCAGTGAGGAAAAGTGATCGAGTTTAAAATACTAAAGAAGCATAGCCATTCTTCCGCAAGACTTGGAGTTTTAACAACACCCCGTGGGGAAATAAATACCCCCTGCTTTATGCCTGTCGGAACCCAGGCTACTGTTAAAGCTTTAACCAGGGAGGACCTTGAGTCTTGCGGGTCACAAATCATACTTGGGAACACTTACCATCTATACCTCAGGCCTGGACACGAGCTGATCCGCTCACTTGGCGGACTACATAAATTCATGAACTGGCCTCACCCTGTCCTTACCGATAGCGGGGGATTCCAAGTTTTCAGTCTCAACGAACTCGCCAAAATCACCGAGGATGGTGTAACTTTTCAATCACACCTTGACGGTTCTTCTCACTTCATTTCTCCAGAACGTTCCATTGAGATTCAGCAGGCGCTGGGTGCAGATATTATCATGGCTTTCGATGAACCAACTCCGCATACTGCAGACATTAACCAGACAATGAAGTCATTAGAACTAACAACACGCTGGGCCCAGAGGTGCAAAAATGCAATCCATTCGGACAAACAAGCTTTGTTTGGAATTGTTCAAGGCGGAATGTTTACAGACCTGAGAACAACAAGCGCAGAACAAATAATCGAAATAGATTTCCCAGGTTATGCAATTGGTGGGCTGAGCGTTGGAGAAGAAAAGAGCATGATGTATGACATTACAGCCCATACTGCTCCTCTTCTTCCCGATGACAAACCACGCTACCTGATGGGCGTTGGTACGCCTGAAGATCTCATGCAATGCAGTTCCATGGGCGTGGATATGTTCGACTGTGTCATGCCCACTCGTAACGCAAGAAACGGCTCCCTGTTTGTAAAAGGAGGGAAAATCAACATTAAAAATGCACAGTACAGCATGGACTCAGACCCCATAGATCCAGACTGCACCTGCTACACCTGTAAAAATTATTCTAGAGCCTATCTCAGACACCTGATGATGGCAGGAGAAATTCTGGCAATGCGACTGCTCAGTCTCCATAACTCAGCATTCTATCAACAGTGGATGCTTAGCATTCGAAAAGCCATTGAAGACGACACACCATTCAGTATGGGTTGAACGGAAAGAACCCTTTTAAATGTCCTTAATAATTCCAAGAATTTTAAATTCATTAATATCATACCCGGAACGTCTGGGTAAGGAAGATTGCACCACCGCCTTGAGCAGTTCCAGCTTTTCAGAATCCAGTTCATTTAGAAAGTGTTCAAAAATACGTTCAGGAAAATAAAGCGTCAGATTGAGTTTTGCGCGCTGATAAACAAACTGACTGCCTGACCGCATTGGATTAGCCCTTAGCGGTTTATATTCAACATGGCCTTCAAGCATGAAGTCTGCCATCTCGCTCCACTCTTTCCCTACTTTATTCAGGTTCTCGCGGATAAGCGATAAAAGACGGCCTTGCTCAGGGAGTTCATAACTATAACTGGGCATAACAATTAGGATCGTTTCAATTTATTAATCGGGCTCTTACAGCCAAAAATAAAGGGATTTCTTTTCGTGCTCTGTTTTCAGCTTTCGCTCTTTTTCCCGGCTGACTTTTTTTGTTCGAAATCCACTCCTCCATTCCATCGACACAAAGGCCGGCCTGTGCCAATGCTGAAATATAACTCTGCATTGGGCGATGATAGGTGAGGGTGAATGATTTGGAATCGGCAAAGGGAGGGGTAAGTATTGGCACATTGGTTTCCGTCATATAATGATCAACCCGTCTGTATTCCATTTTTTTATCCTCATCCCACCCCCAGTGAGATTGTCTGGGCATACGAAAACAAGGGTGCGTCATCACCATCACAAAGCACTTACCCGGCTTTAACCACTGGCACACACAACTGAATACCTGATCCATCTTTTCGATATTTTGTATAGCCATCAGGCAAGCAATGCCATCGAAGCTGTTTGCTTTAAAGTTTTTCGGATCGCTCGCATCCCCAACGCGGTAGCGGACAGATGCAGTCGAACGAGACCTGGCAAACTTCAACAATTCAGCTGAGGAATCCAACCCCTCAACCTGAATACCTTTACCGGATAAATAACGGGAAAAAACTCCCTGCCCGCAAGCCAGGTCCAGCACACGATCCTTCTTGCTCACTTCCAGCAAGCGCAGTACACCAGGCATGATGATATCTTTTTGAAAATCCGTGCCCTGGCTGCCAACTAAAGAGTCATACCAGCGGGATGCCTGATCCCAAAGCGTCAAATCTTTCTTCTTAGTCTTCTTCCCCGGTGCCGACCCACTCTTTATTCTTCTATTTCTGCCAGCCACTTTTTGTTTCACCATTTTTCACCCATCTTATAATTCCATGCAACATTTTC
Source organism: Nitrospinota bacterium (assembly GCA_009873635.1). NCBI lineage: Bacteria > Pseudomonadati > Nitrospinota > Nitrospinota bacterium. The sequence continues at coordinate 82,068 of WAHY01000003.1, read as the reverse complement.
ATACGCCGGTGGAAGAAATCAGGATTTTCATTTATAATCAATAAGCTTGAGATGTAACCTCTCAACCAGTCATATAAAATTTCCGACCTTATGTTAAATCCCAAGTTTTCCCTTACCCTTAAAACCTGTCTTTTCCTTGCGATCTTTACTTCCAATTCCTGTGGAACACTGGGCTCTCTAAGTCAATCTCAGAAAGAATTGGACTTAAGCATCAAGACATACAACCTCGAGTTTGAAAGCAAGGCCATTGATGCCAGCGCTCAGTTTGTACACCCGCTCTACAGACCTGAGTATCTGTCCAATTCGCTGGAGGTCAGAAAGCGCATCACCTTTTTTGATTCAACCATTATAGACATTAGGTTTTTCAATAACGGTGTTCCAACCACCAGAAATTCCAACGAAAGATTTGATCGAGCGATTGTCATCATACGTTACCAGGTTACCGTATTACCCCGCACCAAGTTAGAAACCATAACCGTTGAACAGGAATGGGTGCGCTATCAAGATCAATGGGTTACTATTCCCGACCTGGCCTTACTTCTCGAACGATAATACTCGAACTACCTGACAACCTCAGAAACCACAGGCCAACCAGCCATTCAGCCTTACAGAACAACTTCTACAGCCTTGTTTAAGGAGATCGTTGTTGGTGTTACCCTACAATTCATCCCATAAAGCTCCACCCCTTTATCACTCGCTTTCCGAAGCCATTCTCCAAATACAGGGTCAATTTCATCATTACAAGTGATAGACTTTGTGTCTGACCTTTGTGAAACAAACACCACAGCTCCACGATAGCCATTCTCACAAAATTCCATCAGCTCTTTAACATGTTTTAATCCCCTCTCCGTTGGTGCATCAGGAAACTTGCCAAGCCCATTCTCTACAAAACTTACCGATTTTACTTCTACAAAGGCATGGTTTTTCGGAAACATCAATTTAAAATCGAATCGACTGCTATTTACTTTCACCTCGCTGAAAAATTCAGAATAACCTCTCAGGAAAGGGAGCAACCTATCCGCCAGAGCACCCTGAATTAATTTATTGGCAAAAACCGGAAACGCTGACACCCATATGGACCCATGCCTGACCAGAACCAGTGTGTACTCAGTTTTACGTTTTGGTCCGGGTTGATGGATCAGTCGAACTTTTCTACCAGCCAGCATTAAACCCGGCAAACGCCCCGGATCTGGAACATGAGCAAGAACTTCTTTACCTTCTACTTCTACCCGAGCCAGATAGCGATTTGGCCGTTCGAGAAAAATACCGTCAACAATTTTCTTGCCAAATCTCAAAAACCATCCCCCTCAAAATCACAGAAAGTCCATTGACAGAAACAGCAAAGACCTCATGAACCCAGATTAACAATTTGATCGAAATTAATGAATACAGACCCAGAGTTATACCTGGTATGGAAATATTTTTATCATGCGGTCAAAGGGACTTTAGGTCCAATAAGGCATTGTTCCGTGACCACCCTTAATGGTGGCTTTCTTCCCCTGCATGGAGATTAACGGTTTTTTCAAGATGCAGCAACGACTCTACCGATGGAGAGATCCGGTCAATAAAAGGTTTGGGATAAAGACCGATCAATAAAATGAGGAAACAGGCGGGTAAAATAAGTTTGAACTCACATTTATCAATATCAACCAATTCATCAGGGAGGTTGTCAGATTTTTCCTGCATCGACCCCTGGAACATATACAACATGTAAATGGAGGCAAAGACAATCGATAGCCCTCCCATCAATACCAGAACACCCGATAAACCTGAAAACATGGTAGAAGTCCAGACACCCACCAGTATCATGAATTCTCCAACAAAACCGTTCAATCCCGGAAGCCCAAGGGCAGCCAGCATGATCAGCATAAAACTCCCATACAAAACCGGCATGGCATTACTCAAGCCACGAAGCTCATTCAAATTGCGGGTTCCCATTCTCATTTCTATAAATGCAACAATCAGAAAAAGAGCTGATGCAATGATGCCATGATTGACCATTTGCAGAACACTGCCCTCAATTCCTGTTCCATTACTTGCGAAGATACCGATCACAATAAACCCAAGATGGCTGATACTGGAATAAGCCACTAGAGCTTTCAGGTCTTTTTGTGCAATGGCAATCCAGGCGCCATAAACCATTCCAGAAGCTGCCAGGAACCCAATAAACGCGGCAAAACTTTCTACTCCTTCAGGAAATAATGGCAAACAAAAACGCAGAAACCCATAAGCCCCTGTTTTGGACATTGCTCCCGTCAATAAAATCAAAGCAGGCATGGGACAAGCCACGTAAGTGTGGGGCAACCAGCTGTGCAGAGGGAATACCGGGACTTTGACAGCAAATGCCATAAAAAAGAAAAAGAACATCCACATTTGAGTGGCGGGATCAATGTGCGTATGAGTCAATACACGCAAATCAAAAGTCACTTCATGCGTGGCTCCATAATGAATCATTGTCAGGGAAATGATCGCAACCAGCATCAGCAGGCTTCCCACCAGGGTATAGATCACGAACTTCATCGTGGCATAGACCCTTCGACCTTCGCCCCATATGCCAATGAGAAAATAAGTTGGCACCAGCATAAGTTCCCAGAACACATAAAACAGAATGGTGTCAAGTGCCAGAAAGACACCAAGTGTTCCTGCCTCAAGAGCCAGCATTAGAGCCACAAAGTTTCTGAGGCCTTCTTTTTGAGAGAAAGAAAATAGAGTTGCTATGAACCCTAAAAAAGCGGTGAGCACAACCATCCACAGGCTGATACCATCCACACCGACCAGGTAATTGATATGTAGAGCAGGTACCCAGTGAAATGTCTGGACAAACTGCATTTCAGCATTAGCAGCATCAAACGAAAGGAGCAACCAAAGGGAAAGAACCAGGACCGCCCCTGCCGCTCCCATTCCAACCATCTTGATCGCGGCAATATTTTCTCTGGAAACCATGAGAAGTCCAAAGGCCGCGATGAGAGGTATGAATATAATAAGAGACAGCATATGTTTACCCGGTTACAAAAATACAACAAACAATAATATAGTCACCATGCCAACAACCATATTCAACGCATAGGTACGAACTTTCCCCGACTGCCAGAGACTGATTCCATGGCTTGCTTCTTTAACCTGCAAACCAACCTCATCAACAACAAAGTCAATCCCTTCACGTTCCGCTTTTTGTTCCATAAACGAACCGATCGCTTTTGTCGGACGCACGATCAGAAAATCATAAATCTCGTCCACATAATATTTATGGAATAAAAGGTCATAAAGCGGGGCCAGGGCTTCTTTGATAAGTGACATCCGATCCTGACTCACCATATACAACAAACCAGCCGTCGCGATGCCCCCGATACCTGCTATCAGTGCTATGGTTTCCAATGCGCCATCATGATGATGCTCAACAGCGTGGCCAAACACAGGGGAAAGAAAGTTGTCCACCCAGGGTCCCAATATACCGCTGAATAAAGCCAATGCTCCCAGAATTATTAACGGAGCAGCCATTATCAATGGCGACTCATGCGGGTGCGCATCCGGACTGCGGAGACCGCCTATAAAGGTATAAAAATAAACCCGGAAAATATAAAATGCTGTCATCCCTGCAGCCAGTACCGCAATAGCCCAGAAAACAAAGTTCCCCATCTCAGCATGGTAAGAACTTAGAATGATCGCTTCTTTACTATAATAGCCACTGGTCAATGGAAACCCTGATAAGGCCAGGGCACCTATTAAAAAAGTCACATGGGTCAATGGCATTACATCTTTCAATCCACCCATCTTGCGAATATCCTGTTCCCCGCCCAGCGAATGAATCACACTTCCTGCTGCGAGAAAGAGAAGAGCTTTGAAAAAAGCGTGGGTCATCAAATGAAACATACCGAGGCTGTAAACGCCGATACCCATAGCGAGGAACATATATCCTAACTGACTCATGGTTGAATAGGCTATAACACGCTTGATGTCATATTGAACCAATGCCATCGACCCGGCAAAAATTGCTGTTATGACTCCCACTCCGGCAATGAAATACATGGTATAGGGAGCCAGTTCATACAGAACGTGGCAACGTGCCACCAGATAAACTCCCGCCGTTACCATCGTTGCAGCATGGATCAGCGCACTGACAGGGGTCGGACCTTCCATCGCATCTGGCAACCATGTATGCAACGGCAATTGCGCAGATTTCGCAAACGCCCCCACCAGCAACAACATGGTGATCAACAGAATGGTATCGTCATTCGGACGGAACATGCCGGGTGCAGCAGCAAACACATCTACAAAATTCAAAGTTCCAAACGACTCGAAAATCGCAAAGGCGGCAATAACCATTCCCACATCACCAATCACATTCATGACAAATGCCTTACGGGCGGCATAAACCGCACTGGTTTTTTCCCGCCAGAAACCAATCAGTAAATACGACGCAAGACCCACCAAAGCCCAGCCGACAATCAGGAAAAAGAAGTCCGCCGATGCAACCAGCACCAACATGGAAAAAATAAACAGGTTTAAATAAGAGAAGAAACGGGAATATTCAGGGTCATCATGCATATAGCCCATGGAATAAACATGGATCACCAGACCAACACCCGTAACAACCAGAAACATGAATACCGATAACGGGTCGACCAGAATAGCCATGTTCAACTTGAATGAACCCGCAGATACCCATTGATACAGAACCTGAACCTGACCAACTCTTTCTTCAGGTGATAAAAACAAAAGGTTGCTCAAAGTCACCAGTGTCATGAAGAAGGAGGCGGCCACAGTTCCACAACCCACAATACCAGCGAGTTTCCTCGGAATGCGGTTTCCGTACCAACTCAGGCCTATAAAGCCCAGGAGTGGAAACAGAAGTATAAGCCAACTACTTGCGAACAAAAGATTATCCTTTCAACACATCGATATGGTCAACATCCATCTCGTGACGAGTGCGAAAAATAGTTAGAATGATAGCGAGTCCCACCACCACTTCCGCTGCGGCAACTGTCATGATCATCAGGGCAAAAACCTGGCCATCCAGCGAGTTCAAAAAACTGGAATATGTGACCAGAAGAAAATTCACCGAATTGAGCATCAGCTCAACAGACATGAACATAATCAGGGGATTCTTGCGAATGACAAACCCAGCTGTCCCGACACAGAAAATAGAAGCACTGATCAATAAAACAAATTCCTCACCCATAATTACCTCGCTCGCCTCCTCAAGGGGGCAAAAGAAAACTTTGCCAGACAAATAACACCTACCGCCGCGACTAATAGCAGACCAGAGGCCAACTCAAACGCTACGAGATGTTTTGAAAACAATTCAAGGCCGACAGCTTTGGCTGTGCCAAACATTTCGACAGGAACTTCACCTTCAACCTGTTTGGTCGGACCGACTGTAGCAGACAAATATAATTCCCCCAGCAGGGTGAAAACAAAAGCGATAGCCATTGAACGGTGAAAAGAGTTTTCCTGAACTTCTTTTTTTCCACCAAGAAGCGCAATAATAAACAAAAACAGGATCATCACCGCCCCGGCATAAACAATAATCTGGACTACAGCCAGAAACTCTGCGTTATAAAGGAGGAACAAGAGGGCAAGGCAAATCATATGACCGATCAGGTATAATGCGCTATAGATCGGCGAAGAGCATATAATGACACCGAGGCTGGCAAGAACTGCCGTCACTCCAACCACAAATATCACCGCATCACGCGTGAAGTCAAATACCGTAGCGATTTCTAACACTAACCCACTCCTCAACCAGGCGCCAATAAACAACAGCCCCAATATTAAACACCAACATTTCAAGCGTAGAAAAAAAACTCATCACAAGCGGACTTTTAAATCAACACAGCAAACTTATAGCATTTATATGCTGTTGACCAC
>WAHY01000003.1:54648-76102 GCA_009873635.1 Nitrospinota bacterium | reverse complement strand
CAACCAGGCGCCAATAAACAACAGCCCCAATATTAAACACCAACATTTCAAGCGTAGAAAAAAAACTCATCACAAGCGGACTTTTAAATCAACACAGCAAACTTATAGCATTCATATGCTGTTGACCACTTGCACACCCCTTACGCCTGTTACTTTTCAACCCGCTCGGTATTACCGAGAACATTCACACGAAACTGGTTCGGCTCCGGGTAAACCAGAAGATCACTTTTCTCGGCGATATAATTGTCGCGATCATAATCAGCCAGCTCATAATGCTCGCGCAATACCACCGCATCAACCGGGCATGCCTCCTCGCAATAGCCGCAGTAAATGCACCGTAGCAGGTTAATCTCATATACCTCTGCGTACCGCTCACCCTTGGAAACAGGATTATCAGGGTCGTTCTCCGCCGCAACAACATGAATACAACCAACCGGGCAATTGATAGAGCATAAAGAACATCCCACACACCGTTCCAACCCATCCTCATCACGGTTCAGGAAGTGCCTGCCGCGATAACGCTTCGGCATGGTTCGCTTGACTTCCGGGTACTGCAGTGTAACCGGGGTACTCAGCATATTCTTGAACGTTACCCCCATACCTATTAAAAGGTTTTTTATTCCATCAATAGTTGCCTGCAACATAACCTATCCCCTCAGGGAAACCAGATCACTTTTACCGCACCTGTGATCATAAGATTCAACAAACATAATGGCAGAAGAACTTTCCAACCAAACGTCATGAGACGATCATAACGAATACGGGGAAATGTTGACCGCAGCCATATGAAAACACACAACAAAACAGCAACCTTGCCTGCAAATGCCAAAATCGGCCAAACAGGCAAGCCGTAAGCATTCCATCCACCTAGAAATAAAATTGTCACCAACGCGCTCATGGTCACCATGTTGATGTATTCACCCATGAAGAACATGGCAAACTTCATTCCCGTATATTCTGTATGAAAACCGGCAACCAGTTCCTGCTCGGCTTCAGGCAGGTCGAAAGGCGCGCGATTGGTTTCAGCAATACCAGCCACAAAAAACAACAGGAAAGCCAAGGGCTGAACAAGAATAAACGGATAGGTGTCCTGTGCCCTGACCATATCAACCAGACTCAAGGAGCCTGTAAGCACAATGATGCTTAACGCCGAGAGCCCCAGCGTCAACTCATAACTGATCATCTGAGCAGAAGAACGTAAACCGCCCATCAACGAATATTTATTATTCGACGACAATCCGGCAATAACCATTCCATAAATGCCCATTCCTGAAATCGCGAAAACAAACAAGATTCCACTGTTCACATTGGCTCCCCACAACTCAATGCTCTGACCGAACACCTCGAATGGCTCACCAAAAGGAATCACCGCAAACCCAGCAATAGCGGTAACCACCACCACAGCTGGAGCAAGGTGAAATAAAAATTTATCCGCAGAAGTTTGAATGATGGATTCCTTGAACAACAATTTCACAGTATCCGCCATCGGCTGGCCAAAACCGAAAGGCCCAACCCGGTTCGGTCCAAGTCTCACCTGAAACCTGCCCATCAAGCGCCGTTCCAGCCATACCAGCGCAGGAACAACAGACATAACACCCACCGCGATAGCCACTGCCTTCACACTGCCCACTATCAAGGGAATGTTCTCGTCCAGGAACATGACAATGAAGTCCCAGGTAAGATTTAATATTTCATTTATCCAGTCCAAACTTCAGAAACTCCAAAAACATTTAATGTTTAACAAATAACAACTAAACTTTTCTGACCTCCACCCATGCAGGGCCACCATCACTACCGACCAAAGCATTCACTCCCTGCCAGTCTGAAACCGCGGGCACCACAACACCACCCGGTCGACAACGGTTGCTGACACTCGCTGTGGCTTCAAGCGTTACATCTTCGACAGATAGAAGAACCGTATCCCCTTCTTTAATGGCTAACCTGTCAGCATCTTCCGCGTTTAAATGTGCCACAGAAGTTAAAAACTGATGCGACAGTTTAGAAGAAGAATCCAGGATTTTGTCATGTGCAAACAGGAGTTTGGCGACTCGAAGCCGCAGGTTTCCATTTCCGCCTGCACCATTATTCTGATCAGCAATTGTCTCATCAGAAGAAGAGATTGATTCGCGGGAGCAACCGGTTTTGCCAATCGATCTTCTGCTTACACCCTGGTAACCCGGAACCTTCCGGGAAATCTCCGCTGTCACATCCAAAGCTTTCTGATAACCCGTTTCATCGCCCAGAACGTTGAGCATGAGACTGATGATTTTCCAATCCGGAGCGTGAGTTGCTTCTAACGCGGATTTCCTTGCCTGAACACGCCCTCCAATATTGGTAGTCGTGCCCTCATCATAGCCCGGCCCACTGGACGGCAAAACAAGGTGGGCAAGCTCTGTCGTTTCCGTTTCCAGCATGTCGTGCACAACAAGAAGGTCCAGCTTTCTTAAAGCCTTCTCAACTTGAGATCCTCCAGGAAAGTCTATTAATGGGTTTGAACGATGAACCAGCAAAGCTTTCAGTTCTCCTTTTTCAGCCCGGGCAATCATTTCCAGCGCTGAGTTGCCACTTTCAACCGGAGCATCTTCTCCCCAAAGTTTTTTTATCTCCTCCTGATCATTCATCGACAAGCCACCAGGATAAAAATCAGGAAGCACTCCCATATCCATTGCCCCTAACGCATTGGTCGCAGGAGCCGCGGGGATAGCGCCACATTCCATAGTCGGAACCCTGGCAATAATTTTCAGCAGACGCTTGACCCTTGATACCGCATCCCCAGATAGAGCCGAAGGATTATAGATCACACAAATTTTCATGCTTGACCTTACCGTCTCGACCAGCCTCTTCATGTCCTCGGCAGAAATCCCCGTATCCTTCAAATCTATACCTTGAGCGGGAGCAGGCTCTCCCAGCTCCTGAGCGAGACCATTTGCCAAAGCATCAACTGCCAGGGATTCAGACCCCACCTTGTAATGCACCGATTGTGAAGAGTAACGATCCAGTGCAGTTTTCTGATCATTCAAGCTCACCAACCGGGTTCCACAATGGGTCACTGCTTTTTTGATTCTAAGATCGACAATGGGAAGTTCTTCTGTTGGATCACTGGCAATCAACAACACCACGTTGGAAGTTTCGATCTGCTCAATGTCGTAATGATCAATAGGAAGCCCAGGCGTATCTTTGTAAGACTTGTGGTCTATATTGTTCGACCCGAGTCCCTGACGGAACATTTTCTGGTAAAGATAGTTTTCCTCATTGGTTCCATAAGGAGAGCCTATGAAGCCAACACTTTCAGGACCATGCGCTTCGACAATCTTTTTAAAGGCCTCGGCCACCTTGCCAGCCGCATCCTCAATAGTACAATTATGCGGAAATACGGGAAAAGAAGTTGGCTTTCCGCCTCCTGCATTATTTTCCCTGGCACTGGTTATTTTATTTTTGCTGTGAACAAACTGGTGACCCCATCGACCCTTATCACAAATCCAACCGTCGTCCACAGCATCGTTAGGTCTCGCTTCAACACGCATGAGCTCATTTAAACGGGTGCCCATTGTAATATTGCAATTACAACCACAATTGGCGCAAAGCGATTCAACATTCGACAAATCCCATGTTCTGGCCTTAAAACGGAAGTCTGTATTTGTCAACGCGCCAACGGGACAAATATCAATAACATTTCCTGAGAATCGATTATCATAGGGTTCATTATTAAATGTGCCGACTTCATTATGGAAACCGCGGTTCAACATGACCAGTCCGCGGTCCTGTTCAATCCGCTCACTATAAGCCGTGCACCTTTGACAGGCAATGCACCGTTCCCGGTCAATGGTGATCACCGGGCTGAGAGGAGTGGCCTTGGCATTATTATGCCTGTGGAATTCCATACGTGTATCAGGGGGGCCATACTTGAAGGTGTTATCCTGCAAGGGACATTCGCCGCCCTTGTCACAGACCGGGCAGTCCAGAGGGTGGTTGAGCAAAGTGAACTCCAAGACACCCTTCTGTGCTTTTTCCACCTTGTCAGTGGTGGTTTTGACAACCATATCCGGCATGACATCCATCGTGCAGGCAGTCATCAGTTTCGGCATCTTCTCAACTTCCACAAGACACATTCTGCAACAGCCAAGCGGACCTATCTTTTCGTGATAACAGAAAACAGGGATTTCAACATCTACCTGCTTTGCCGCATCCACCACCTTGGTACCTTTAGGAACCGTGACCGACTTTCCGTCAATTGTTAATGTTACCTCTTCAGACATAATCCCCTCATACCGAGCCTACCGGCGCGTTTTTAAAATACTCTTCATACTCAGATCGAAAATACTTGATACTGCTCACAACAGGAGCCACACAAGCATCTGCAAGCGGACAAAACGTCTTGAATGCCATGTTGTCACAAATATCTTCCAGCTTATTGATGTGTTCCAGTTGTCCTCTGTTCTGCAAAATACGTTCAACAATTTGATGGAGCCATCGGGTCCCTTCTCTGCATGGGGTGCATTTGCCACACGATTCGTGCATATAAAAACTGATCAAACGCAGGGTACTCTCAACAATATTGGCTTTATTATCGATAACGATCAACGCTCCCGAACCCAACATACTGCCCGCTGTTGCAAGGGACTCATAGTCATAACCAACGTCAACCTTATCTGCAGGAAGCATTGGAACCGATGAACCGCCAGGTATGAATGCTTTCAGTTCATTGTCATCACGAATTCCACCAGCCAGATCATAAATGATTTCCCGGGTCGAAGTACCAAGCACCACTTCATAGTTAGCCGGTCGCTTTACATGCCCGGACACACTGACCAGCTTGGTGCCCTTGCTCTTTTCGGTTCCCATTGAGGCATATTTCTCTGCGCCTTCGTCGACGATATAAGGAACAGCACAAAGTGTTTCGACATTATTAATAACTGTTGGCTTGGCATATAACCCCTCAACAGCGGGAAAAGGAGGCTTCATTCTCGGTTCACCCCGACCCCCTTCAAGGGAATTGAGCAGAGCAGACTCCTCGCCGCAAATATAGGCACCGGCACCAAGGTGAGTGTGGATATCCAGATTGAATCCGGTTCCCATAATATTTTTACCCAGATAGCCTTTGGCCCGCGCCTCTTCAAGCGCCTTGTCCATGATAAAACTCAGGTCGCTGAACTCTCCCCGCATATAAATGTACCCGGTCTCAATCTGACAAGCGTAGGAACAAACGATCATTCCCTCTATCAACAGATGCGGGTTCTTGAGCAGAAGCTCCCGGTCCTTACATGTCCCCGGTTCGGATTCATCGGCGTTGCAGCAAAGATAACGGGGGAACACATCCTTCGCGAGAAAACTCCATTTTAATCCTGTCGGGAAACCAGCACCTCCACGGCCCCTCAAACCCGATTCCTTGACCGCCTCAACAATCTCTTCCGGTTTTTTCGCAAAAGCTTTTTTCAGGGATTGGTAACCGCCCTGCTCTTCATAGACCTTCATCGTATGAAGGTCTTTCATATTTATATTTTTAAATAGAATCTGTGTCATTGTTCATTCCAAAGAATCAAGAATCTGGTCGATACGCTGCTCCGTCAAATCTCCATAAAAAGTATCATTGACTCGCATCATCGGAGCGTTGGTGCAGTCCGCCAGGCATTCTTCCCGAAGCAGAGAGAATTTTTCGTCTGGCGTTGTTTCGCCAACCTCAATATTCAGTTTTTTCGCCGTATACTCGAGCAACTTATCGCAACCGTTCAACTGGCAACTGATGTTGATGCAGAACAGGATAATGTATTTGCCCATCTTCCTGGTGTGGTACATCGTGTAAAACGACATGACTGATTGAACGTAGGCTGGCGAACAATCCAGCTTCTGACTGATAGCCACCATGGCCTCCGGTGAAACCACTCTTTCAGCGCGCTGCACAAGAGTCAGCAAAGGCAGCATTGCCGATTTTTTAAAAGGATATTTAGCTAAAATGCTTTCAATTTCCTTTTCCTGCTCTTCTGAAAATGTAAAACCAGACATTAATGAATTTTCCCTTATTACTTAAAAAACAGCCATGACTTATCATTGAAACCGCCAACCCAACAGCAATGGCTCTTTAAGCCGAGTGTTTAGCGGTCGACTTCTCCCATTACAATATCAATACTGCCGATAATGCCTACCACATCAGCGATATAACATCCCTCCATCATTTTGCACATACCAGGAATCGCCATAAACGAAGGCGCGCGAAGCTTGACTCGATAAGGAACGTTCGTGCCATCACTTACGATATAAAATCCTACTTCTCCTCTCGCCCCTTCAATAGGGACATAAGTTTCGCCCTTTGGAACACTGATCCCCTCAGACACCAGTTTAAAATGGTGAATCAACGCTTCCATGCTGGTATGCAAAGTATCCCGCGGTGGGAGAGAAACTTTATTGTCTGGTGATTTATAATCGCCTGCTGGAAGCTTTTCCATGGCCTGCTTGATGATGGCCCGGCTCTGCCTCATTTCTTCAATCCGTACGCGGTAGCGGTCATAGATATCCCCGTTATTCTGAATGGGTATGTCAAAACTGTAATTGTCATATCCACTATAAGGATGCGCCTTGCGAATATCCCAGTTCACTCCAGAGGCTCTCAGTGCCGGCCCACTCAAACTCCAGTTGACTGCATCTTCTCTTGAGAAAGCACCAACACCTTGGGTCCGGTCCAACCAGATCGGGTTTTTCGTTAACAACCTTTCATACTCATCCACCTTGGCAGGAAAATAATCAATAAAGTCCCGAATACCATCCAACCATGGGCGGGTGGCGTCTTTCGCCACTCCCCCGACACGAATATAGCTGGTCATCATACGTACGCCGGAAACCTCTTCATTAAGGTCAAGGATCATTTCTCTCTCGCGCCAGCAATACAGAAAAACTGTCATGGCACCAATATCCAAAGCATGTGTTCCCAGCCATACCAGATGGCTTGCGATGCGTGACAACTCGCACATAATGACCCGAAGCGCCTGAGCCCGTTCGGGAATCTCAACGCCCAGAAGTTTTTCTGTCGACAGGCAGAAGGCCAGGTTATTACCGGGTGGATTAAGATAATCCAGACGGTCTGTCATCGGAATGACGTGAACGTATCTTTTATTCTCGCAGGTTTTTTCGATTCCAGTATGAAGGTATCCAATTTCAGGTTCAGCGGTTTTTACCACTTCACCATCCATTTCAAGAATAACGCGGAAGACCCCATGGGTACTCGGGTGCTGCGGACCCATATTAAGGGTCATAGTGTCTTTATCGCGCTCAAGCAGTCCTTGTTCAGTTACACTCACGGGTTATCCTAACGAGTCGGTGGTTTTGATTTGACCAGGTCACTTTTAAAATCCCTGTTATGCGAAAAAGCAACGGTCTCAGTGGTTAATGGATAATCTTTTCTAAGCGGGTAGCCTGACCATTCTTTAGGCATGATCAGTCTTTCATTTTTTGGATGCCCCTCAATATGAATTCCAAACATATCGAACAGTTCCTGCTCGGGGTACAAGGCACCCTTCCAGATTTCAGACACAGTAGGGACAGAAGGGTTTTCTTCTTCAATCCCTACACGGACACGAATAGAATGTTGATGATCGATAGAGTAGAGCAGGTAAACAGCTTCGAAGCGAGGTTCCCGTTCTTCATTGAGGTAATCCACCCCGCACACGTCTGTCAAATAGTCAAATTTAAGGGAAGGGTCATCCTTAAGAAAACCCGCAACCTCTTGCAGTTTTTCAGGTGCAACAAAAATAACGGCGTCGCCCTGAGGCAGTGCCGTATCTTGTATCGCTTCGGGAAGGCTGGCCTTCACTTTCTCGACGATTTCCTCGCTCGTCATGCCACCCTCTTTTTGGCCTTGTCGGTGCCCGCTTCCGTCATGATCTTTTCCTGAAGTTTGATCACACCATAAAGCAAAGCTTCAGGACCAGGCGGACATCCGGGAACATAAACGTCCACCGGCACAACACGGTCTACCCCTTGAACAATGGAGTAGTTATTGAACACTCCTCCGCAGGAAGCACAAGCTCCCATGGAAATCACCCATTTCGGCTCGGGCATCTGGTCATAAATCTGTTTAAGAATAGGCGCCATCTTCTGCGAGACCCGCCCTGAAACTATCATCAGATCTGCCTGACGTGGTGAAGCCCGGAAAACCTCAGCTCCAAAACGTGCCGCATCCCAACGCGAGTTTGCCATGGCCATCATCTCAATGGCACAACAGGCCAGCCCGAAAGTCGCAGGCCACAAAGCATTTTTCTGTGCCCAGCCGACAACCTTGCCAAGCTTGGTCGTCAATACCGTGTCATACAAAGACCCTGCGTATTCGTAGTCCAGCGCCTCAATCGTATCCTGGACATTTAATTTAAGATTATTAACTTCTTCTTCAAAGATTTCTGCCGCGTCTTCGATCAATCCCATTCCAAACCTCCCCGTCCCCAAATATAGACGTATGCGATTCCAAGAATGACTATGAAAATGGCCATTTCCACCAATCCGAACAGTCCAAGTTCACCCAATGCCACCGCCCAAGGGTACATGAACACCACCTCCACATCAAAGATGATGAAAAGCATGGCAATGGTGGCAAACCGCACCGGATAGCGTCCTTTGGCCTCTTCGGTCGGGATTATACCACACTCATATGGGAGCATTTTTTGGGTGCTTGGGTTGCGCGGACCCAGTATTGTAGACAGTGCCAGCAAGGCACCCACCACCACAAGGGCAACCACCAAGAATAATGAAATGTAGAAATATTCAGCCATTTAATATTTTTCGAACCTATAAGGTTAAATCGGGTTCGTTTCCTCTTATATAAGCAACACTCCAGAACACTTGCGGGAAAACCCAAAATCCCGTTTAACCATAACAGGTTAGCACCATCACAAAAGATCGGGAATGCAAGCCACTGGAGTCGGGATTATATCAGTCTACCTTACCCTGTCAATAATTGATTTACCGATGGATACCAGCATTATCCCGAATAGCATAAAATCCGGAAACCTTTTAAATTAAAAGAGTTACCGAGGCAACAAAAATGGTGAGTTTGCGGTGAATGGGCACTATAGCCGGCGAAGCCTTGACACATTGCCTGCAAGGTCATTCGCTTTGAGATAAGGGAAATGTTTGATCTTCCCCTTAGTCAAAGAGGGAGAAAAACACGAGATGCTTTGACATGTTCAGCATGACATGGAAATTATAAAACCCTCCTCACCTTAATCCTAGTCCTCC
Source organism: Nitrospinota bacterium (assembly GCA_009873635.1). Classification (NCBI taxonomy): domain Bacteria; kingdom Pseudomonadati; phylum Nitrospinota; species Nitrospinota bacterium. The sequence goes on along the minus strand of WAHY01000003.1, from coordinate 66,883 downwards.
GGGGCACGAAGGCTTAGGAAAAATATCACGTCTACATCAAGGGAGAGGAAACTAAAATTCCTTCTCCCCTGGATGGAGAAGTTTAGGATGAGAGGGAACCAGAAATTTTTAAGAATACTCTATGTGAAGGCGGTAGATGAGCCCGCTTGGGTTATCGCCGGGGTCTTTGGCTTCAGGCTGTGCGTAACTGATCAGTTCGAAAGTAATGGTATTTTCCCCGGGCTGAACAAACTGATCGATGTCGATCAAAAATGGATCGGGATATTCCGCCCCACCATATTCCTGTTTAAGGCTAACGTTATTTACTGAGATATGACAGGTGTCATCCGAACGCAAAAGAATGTCCGCCTGACGGATAGCACTAAGGTTATTGATGGGAAGATCAAAATTGATACGGAATTTATGCTGACTCCCGGTTTTAGCTTCTTCCAATGTCACTGTTTCACGAATCCATACCCACTGGCTTCCTTTGATAGCTCTCCAGCCGCTACCCATCTGGCAAATGGATGCCTTGTTCCAAGTCTCCGTGCTGGTTTCGTAATACTCAGTTTCACTACCGCTCGCCAGGACCAAAGTTTTACTCTTTGCGGCAACAGGGTCGGCCGCATCCATATCCACAGCAGTGCTGTTCTCCCACATGATTTCGTTCATCTCTTTCCAGTAATCGAACATGCCATTCTTTTTATTGACCACCACCATGCTCGGCCTGGGTGTATTGCGGCCAAGATAAGGACCAATGTCGGCCACGATCACTCCTGAAGAACGTTCCGGATCGATCGACACAAAAGAATGTGAAGGTATGCTGGAATAACTATGGACAATCAGACTGCCCTTGTTTCCAGAAGGAATTTCCTGCTGAATTTCATCGTGAAGTTTCTGCAATAGAAGCAGAGAGGTTTTTATTTCGTTCAAAAAAGTATGTTTGCCTCCACCCTGCCTGGTGATCAACTCGACCACAGGAGAATTCGGGTCCATAAGCAACAAGCGGATTTTCATACCACTCAACACTTTTTCCTTGATCAATTCCCGGCTCGCAGTCGAGATGGACAACAATGATGAGCCTCCAATAAAAATTTCTTCTTTAACTTTTTTGAACAACTCCTCGAATGAAGTAGCCTGGGCAAGTTCAGAACGGTTTTTATAAATCCCTTTTATTCCCAGCCGAATTGCATCGGGATTAACAATTTCTTCCAATGCTTCCTTGTATTCGTTGAAAGTCAATTCCCTTAAAAAGATTTCGTACCCTAGCGAGATCACACCGATCAAGGAAATCAACAATGCGAATTCCCGAACCGGGTGGAGCCAGATGCTATGCTGATCAAAGATTTTTTCAGAACCGATATAAGCTCCGGCCCCGATCACAAAGATAATCACAGCCAGGAATACGATGCGGTCACGCACCCATTCGCGAATATTCACTCCACTTTTTTCCTGAGGTGTTGACATAATTTCAAATATTGACCGGGTCACACCCGGTGGGAAAAGGCTAAACGCCTTCAGAGAAAACCATAAAGGAAGAGCATAATAAAACCAGAATTACAATGGCCTTGATATTACAGGATAAAATGTTGTTGCACAATGTAATCTTCATCCTATAAATACTGCATTAATTTAGTTCAACATCAGGGAAATCGCCGAAACGCAGCTTAACTCAACCCAGACTTACGTCGCAGGAACCAGTCCGTAACCAGGCAACCAACCATAAGTCCGTAGGCCCACCAGTTATCCCACAGAGAAAATAAACGGCTATGACTTTTAACCTTGATATCAGGATTAGCAAACTGAAAACTCCCAAGATCATCATTACCCGTTAGCAGATAGTGGGTGCCGCCGCTGGTTTCAGAAATTCTTTTCAACAGGTATTCATTGACAAGAGGTTTTTCAAATTCTGCGGTATCCTTTAACACCGAGAACATGATCTCTTCTGCCAGGGTTTCTCCCTCAAGCTCAGCCTTTATCCGTGCTGTATAAAACCCATCCCCATCAGGAAGAAAAGGAAAGACCCCTTCTCCCTGCTCATCAGTTTTCAAATCGATCGCAGGTCCGGGTTCTTTTTTGAGCGATTTCAAAGTCAATTGCACCTTCGTATCGACAGAAGGCTGATAATTTTTTTTCAGCAGTTTGAACTTTATCAAAGCCTGCTCATCTTCCCGATACTGTTCCTTATCAGACTCCAATTGAAGTCTTCGTGTTTCAGGTTCAGCAATCAACCAGTCAATAACATTATTCCAAAATCTCTGAAAATACCTGCCACTACCGCCACCGCCAACATTCCTGAAGTTCCAGTTCCAAACCGAGTCTGTAGCCAACAACGCGGTTCTGCCCTGCCCAAACTCTCCAGCAACCAAAAGCGGAGTTGTAGATTCCTTTGCATACCTGAGCAGAACATGGGCATTCTTTTCTGGATGCAAACCCATATTGACTCCCTGAAGAGGCGGAAGGGACTGCCAGGCCTTATGATTGAGATCAGGGTCTTTCTCCAGGCGCAAAACAGGGTGCCGGGAATAATCCTCATTCAAAGCAGGTTGAAAAGCCTCACCCACAAAAGGCTTATTGATCTCTTTAAAGCTCACCGGCAAGATTTCTTCAATCGGTGTCCGCGAATAACCACCACCCTGAAACGAGAGTTCTCCGCCAATCATTAAGAAAGCACCTCCGTTTTTGACATACTTTCTGATATTGCCCAGGTATTTCTTGTCAATAAAAGGATCGTATTTGAAGTTCTGGAAAATAATCAGGTCAAAAGAGCTCAGGTAATTGTCAAACAACAAGTTTGACGGAAAAGGAATCAGGCTGAGCTCAGTCGTTGGCGCCTCCACATCGTCTCCAAGGTTTCTGAGAATAAAAAACGACAGCAAGTCCACTTTAGGATTATGTGCGAGAACCTCACGAAGATACCTTGAGTCCCACGAAGGCCGGCCATTGAGATGCAATACCCTGATCCTGTCCCGAACAACATTGACCTCGAACTCTTGTTCATTATTAGCGAGGATGAACTCCCCGGCAAACCTGGGCAGGATAAGCGAATATATTTTCTTGCCGGAACTTTGAGGAATAAACTCCATCTCAACTTCATATCGCTTTGTACCTTCTCTGACTTCAACAACCTTTGAAACCAGAATATTTTCACCCTCCTTTAAAACCAGGGGAATGTTTCGGTTCCCCATCGATGAGGAAAACACAGTGAGAGAAACCCTGATAGGTTGTTGAACAAAACCAAAATCTGACGCAGAAACCGATTCGACAGCCAAATCTTTAAAACCTTTGTTGTTCCCAGCCTGCAGTGTATGAACCGGACCAGCCAAAGCCTTAACCTTTTCCATCAATCCCTTTGAAAATTCATCAGGCTCCTGGGTCAAGTCTGCTCCATCCGAAAACAAAAGGGTACCCTGGAGCAATGTATCCGGATAACGCTCTGCCAACTTTTCAAACACCTGTGACAAATTGGTATAGGATCTTTGCGGTTGATAAACCTTATCAACCGCTCCTGACGCAACCTTTTCGAGATCATCAGAAACAAAATAATAATCAAGGTTAAATTCCTCTTCCAATTTTTCCAAATAAGCTGAATTGGCCTTTAGAGCCGTTTTTATCAGATCAATTCTTTTAGACTCACCCGTTTGGATGGAAAGACTTTTACTGTTATCGAGCAAAATCGCTATTGAGTTTTTAAGATGGTGGCTTTTACGAAACTCCAATTCAGGCTTCAGCAGGATCAACAACAAAATCATGAATGCCGCCAGGCGCAATCCGAATAGAAGCAATTTTCTGTAACTGGAACTAATCCGGTTTAAACTGGTCCAAAAAAACCACAGGGCAATGGGAACACCAATACCCAGCAATACAAAAATCAATACAGGATTTTCAGGCGACCAATGTATTTGCCATTGGTTATACACATCAGGATCAACGCCCAGTAATTTTGCCAGCCAGTTCATTTAGGGTTATACCTACGCAAACGTTCAAGAATAATAGGCAGATGCACCATGTCTTTTTTGTAGTCCAGGGTCAGGGCATACATAATAATATTGACACCCAGTCGAATAGAGAGTTGTCTCTGCCTGTACCCACCCGCGATCACATCGTAATTCCAGTGCCCCAACTTATTGCGTGACCATGCCCCACCCTGGTCATTAGAGCTGTAAATCAAAACAGTTCTTCCTTTAATTGAGATTCCTTCTAAATAGGGTTTGATAATGGATCGACCCGATACCGTATTGAGCAGATAAAAAGAACGAAATATAGAATGGTCACGATTAATTTTTCTAAGAGGGTTATGCGGAAACAGCGCTGATATCATTTTTCGCACCGAAGTGTCAAACTCCGAATTGTCTTGCGCTGAATTGTCATCGATGAAAAGAAAACCTCCATAACTCAAATAGTTTCGTAAAACCTTCAGGTCTTTTTCAGGAAACAATTCGAATTTTTCATCGCCACCCATATAAATAAACGGGTGACGAAACAATTCAGGATCTGAGATATTTAATTCTACCGGTTCCCGGTTGACTTCAATGGATGTTCGGCGGGTGATTTGAGCAAGCAAACTTCGCAAAGCTTCTGGCCTGGGGTTATCATTTCCACCCCGGTACTTGATCCGGGGAAGGGTCAGACTGGAATATCCCGCCCTCGCCGGGCTTATATTTTCTTCCCATGTGATAAACAACAGGGCAAGAATAATTATCGTGAGAAATTTTCGCATTATTAAGGGAACCACTACTATTTCGATGATTCTACTTTGTGGCAACTCGCGGCCTTTTATTTCATAAGGGTCGCTCATGGCCAAAGGCAAAATTTAGAGGCACCCTTAAAGTTTAAATCAGGTTGGGTGCTGATAGCAATGGATCAAAAAACTTGCATGATTTTCTTTTTAAGAATATTTCTTTTTGTAGGTCAATGTCCACTAAGGTAAACTTAAGTTCACCCTGATTACCAACCTTAAAAATATAAAACTTATGCCTCGAACAGTTTTGCTCAATCCGGGCCCTGTAAATGTGACCGACAGGGTCCGCCAATCATTATTGCTCCCTGATTTGTGCCACCGGGAAAAAGAATTTTCGGATCTCATGGCAGCGATCCGCTCAAAATTACTCAAGGCATTTGACATCGAGGGTGAGTACACTTCCGTCCTGATTTCGGGATCAGGAACAGCCGCATTGGAAATGGCGGTCTCTTCCTCTCTGAGTCCAGGCAAATCAATGCTGGTCATCTCAAACGGTGTGTACGGTGAACGGATCAGTAAAATATGTGAAATTTACAAGTTCAACCAACACACCATAAAGTTGAAATGGGGGGAACCACCCGGTTTGGAAGATATAGAAGATAAGTTAAAACAAAACCCGGACATAGAAGTTGTTTCAATCGTGCATCACGAAACCACAACCGGACTTTTAAACCCTTTGGAAAAAGTTGGAGAAATTGCCCAGCGTTACAACAAGGTCCTTTTAGTAGACTGCATCAGCAGTCTGGCGGGAGACAAAATTGACTTCAGTTCCTGCCCCATAGATATTGCGGTGGGAACAGCCAACAAGTGCGTGCAGGGTTTTCCCGGTGCGTCTTTTGTCCTGTTCAGAAAAAAAGAGTTACCACGCCTGCTTAAAGTTCCTGAGAGATCACTTTATTTCAACCTGACTGGCTACCATAAAGCCCAGGAAAAAGGTGGAATGTTGTTCACTCCAGCTATCCCGGCCCATTATGCGTTGGATGTGGCACTAGATGAACTGATAGAAGAAACTGTTGCAGGCAGGGTGCAACGCTATGCCGATGCCGCAAAGTTTTTGCGAACTGGATTTGAAGAAATCGGTCTGGATTTTATAATCCCGGAGGGGTGGATGAGCAATTGCCTAACTAGCCTTCGCCTGCCCCAGGGTATAAGTTATGAAAAACTTCATGACGAATTGAAAGCTAACGGGTTCGTCATCTATGCCGGGCAGGGTCAACTCAGTGACAACATCTTCCGCGTAGCAAATATTGGGGATATCACCAATGAGGAACTAAATAGGTTTCTAAAAGCCTTAAAGCTCACTTGTGAAGCTTAAAAAAGAGCTTGAAGAAAAAATTGGATGTCGAGTTTTGGGGGTGTTCAATTAAATCAGAACCACTAAGTAATTGCTCATCCATGTTATTTCTGGTTACACAAGCCGACTACCTATAGTCCCCAGTCAGGTTGAACCCCGCCCAATATGATGGGTGTGGATAAAGGCGTTTGGTGAGAAGTTGGGCTTTTCTCAGGCTTTCAGCCTTATTTTCTTTGCCATAATTCCGGTAGAAATGTTTGATCAAAACAGCTGTAGAAATATCACTCACCCTCCACAAGGAGGAAAGAATTGAGTGTGTGCCTGCATAGATAAAAGCCCGGTTGAGTCCAACCAGTTCATCACCTCCAACGATATCCCCCAATCCAGTTTGGCACGCACTCAGAGTTACTATATCTGCTTTAATATCAAGCCCAAAAACTTCATTAACTTCGAAATTGCCATCGTCTGTCGCGGAACGCGCCAGCTTCAATGAAGAAAACAGAGGGTTAATCGGATCGAATTCGCCATGCGAAGCAATATGTATTACCTGGTACTCACTTATATGCTCATGCAGCCAGCTTTCAGTAGCTTTCTCGCGCGTAAAAATATCCACAGTGGGGAAATCCCATTTGATAGCGTTGGCCTCCATTTCCGCCAAAGGCAGGTCATAATTAAAATCCCCAAGGTCCGGGTTCCCCAACGCCAGCACTTTTATATCCCCGCTCCGTTTTGCCGACTCCTTAAATGTATACTGCATAACCGAAGCGCTCGGAGAATAAAACAACGGGTACTTTTCAATCAAATAGCCCTTTTCATCCCTTAAAGAAGAAAAGGAAATATAATGCAGGTGCCCATGAGGAACGACCCCTAAAGTTCTCTTTCCTTTTATAAAAGCTTCCAAAGGTTTAATGAGTATTGAATGCAATTGTTTTGACTGTTCTTCAATGGGTGCCAGTTTTTGAATACGCTCACGATAATCGGCTATCAATCCATTCAATTTTTTCTCTTCATACGGGACCCGGGCAACTTCTATACTGTTTTTTGTAACCACCCAGGCTACCAGTTCATTTTTTGTCAGCAGGTATTCGATCAACGCTACCGAATCTTCCAATAAAGCCTGAAGACGTTTAAGACTTATTGCATCAACCGTGACAAAACTGGAAATTTCCGGACTCTGTTCTTTAGCATTAATCAACAAGTCCTGATATCCTTTCCTGGCCTTCACAAGCTCTTCTGCCAGTTGTTTGATATCTTTTTCACTGCTGCTGCTACGAGCAACAGCCAGGGACTCTTCAGTTTTCCGGATTTTCTGCTTTTGCTGTTTCAAAGCTTCATACAATTTCCGGCTGATATCATCTTTTAAGCTGATTTTCTGGTTTCCTAACAGGTCAATGAAACTTCTGGATTTAGCTCGTTCCGCGTATTGAAAAGATTCTTCGATCTTGCCCGTATTTAAAAGCAAGAGGACCAGTTCTTTGTAAACATCCTGTTTGTCGGTCAGGAATCCGTTCTGGAACTCCTCGACTTTGATGGCTGAACGCAATGCATCCACAAGGGATACTGCTTTTTTATATGATTCTACCGCTTGTTCATTTTTCCCCAGTTGAATAAACGCAAACCCTTCCCCTCGTAATGCTCTCCATGAAACCTCTTTAATATTTATATCCTCAGAAAGCTCATAAGTTTTTCTGAAAGAAGAAATAGCCAGGTCCCATTGTTTTCGTTCCAATGCCAGATTACCCAATTCCAGCAATGCCTTAACCATATTCGTTCGGTTTCCAATATCGCGACTTAGCTTAACAGCCCTTATAAGATGTTCTTCCGCAGTTTCCAACTGCCCCATACGCAACAAACTCATCCCCATATTCCGATGTGTATAGCCCTGCCCCCATTTTGATTTTAATTGTTCATCACGTTTCAAAGCCTTTTTGAAAAACTCTATGGATTCGGGATACCTTTTTTCTTTTCTATGAACCAACCCGATATTGTTGTATGCCGTGGCAACATCCAAAACAGAATGAGACACCTCGGCCAATTTCAGACTCTGACTCAGGTTTTCCAAAGCCCGTTTCGGGTCGTTGAGGGTCCAGTGAATCAAACCAAGAGTGTTTAAGATAAAAGCCTGCTGAAGCTTGTCGCCCTGTTTTCGGGCAATTTCCAGTGACTGCCTTTGAAATCGAAAAGCCTGTTGATAATTCCCCTGAAACCAGTGAGAGTTGGCCTGATATAAAAAGGATTTAGCAAGAGCCGGCATCAGCCCGGCTTCTTCCGCCATGGATTGGGCCCGGCCATATAATTTTAGAGCCTGCTCAAAATCAGCCTCCTTTTCAGCCACCAGGCCTAGCTCTAAAAGGGATTCCACTTGCTGGTCAACCTGCTCCAGTTCGGTAAACAATTCGTAGGCCTGGTTAAAATATTTCCGGGCATCATTAAAGCGGTTAAGGCGAAGATAATAAATTCGGCCAATGCGGCGTAGTTCACGACCTCGGTTCAGGTCTTCTCCTATTTCCTCATTGATGGCCAGGGAAGCGTTGAATGCCTTAAGGGCATTATCATAGTCCAGAGCATTCTCTTCAACGATTCCCAGAGTGCTGTAGTTTTCAGCTAAACGGTCGAGGATTTCATATTCCTCAAAAATTTTAAGCGCCTCTTTTAAATGTTTAACTGATAAAGAAAAATTCTCTACGCGAGAATATAAAATTCCAAGAAAATAAAGTGCCTCCGCAAGTATTTCAGGATCATCTTCTGAGTGCGGCAATACCTGCTTTTGATAGAGTATGGCCTTGGAATAATCCTTTGAGTTATAGGCCGCCTGTGCCAGCGTTTTATAAATATTACCCGCAGATTTTTTTTCTGAAAGAAACGGTTGCAACACCAACGCCTTTTCCAGATGGTCTATAGCCACCAGCCAGTTTTTTTCTTTATAAGCGGATGCACCTTTCACCAAATTGGCTTGAAAATGATTCTGGGCAAAAGCATTCTTCTCCTCATCGCTCATTCCTTGAAAACCAAAATAGCGATATTGTGCCCATCCGAAATCATCTGGATACTTTTTCGCAAGTTGCCTTTGCCCATTTCGTAATACCTCGGCAGGGTTTCCCGTGCGCAAATTTTTCAACATGTGCCCCATCAACTCATCATGGATTTTTTCTCCCGGCCTTCCTGAATGAAGTAACGCACCGGGAAAACCTTTGAAGGTAACTCCTTCTACAAGCATACTGGTTGCTGAGAGTGACAGGAATGGATCAAACTCATGTTCAATATCTGCCAGCATCATCAAATTAGATTCAAAAGGGTTTTGATAAAGCGCCGACAAAGGGATCCTTTGGAACTTGTTGGGCTGCCGGGTCAGAGTGAGATAAGACGAATCAGGGTCAAGTCGGTTAACATGTACGGGGCTATCTATCTGCACCACTCCAAAGTTTCCCCAGTTCTTCAAAAAGTTTTTCCGGTCGGCTTGCTCGCCGTGCAGACTTAAAACAGTGGAAAAACCGGATTCACTGTTTTCATGGAGTTGGTCACCAAGGACAAGAAGACGGGAATTATAAAGGTTCTTTAGTTTAATAGAACGCTGCCATTGCGACAGAGAAGAAACAAATGTTAATGCTGAAGTTTCTATCAAGGGCTTTCCCTCCAGTTTCATAGCGGCCCAGGGCAAGAACTCCAACCTTCCATCTGCGATCAAAACTATAGATGTCAGCCCTTCACCCAACTCCCCTGTGAGCGGAGATAAAAGCAAATTCGAAAGACTTTCAATTCTTTCCTCCGTCACTTCACCATCCGAAGAAATCAAGTCCAATAACTTGCGTTCTCCAATAATTTTTTTACCCCTGATTTTACCGGACCGGACCCACCAAACCAGAATTTCATTGTGGACCCGCTTGAGTTTCAGCAACAAAGTGTTTTGTAATGCGAGCTGCAAGGATTCAAGAGAGGGGACTTTTGGAGAAACCCATCCAACGAGGTCAGGGTCATCCTCGCTAGCCAGCTCAAGGAACTCCCGATACTCATCTAACAGAGCATCCACATCTTCTTCGGGTATCGATTTTAATTGAGAGGAATAAGCAACGATTTCATCATAATATGCCTGCCTGTCTTCATTGGTAAATTTTAGCGGAGGTGCCAGGGCCTGCAAGACCTGCATCTTACCTTTTTCAGAAAACATGAGTGCTTTAGAATATTCCTCCTGCTCAAACAAAATAGAAACAAGATCATCATAAAGCTGCTCGACCAAAGCCAGTTGTGAACGATCCAACCAGCCATAAGGCAGTCGACTTAACTCCTGTTCGGCTTCTATCAAAAGCGCAAGACGCTCAGGACCGTCGGCTTTTCCTGCCCTGGAATAAACAGATTGCCAGCGATCCTTAAGGGAAACGTTTTGACGGTCAGTTTTTATCCCCGCGAGGTAACGAGTCCACTGCAAATTCTGCCATACCGCCTGATTCCCCTTGCCAGCTTTTTCCCCATAATCCAAAGCGATTTCAAAATTACGCATGGATTTCTGAATACTTTGCCATTGCTTATTTAATCCAATCAGGTTCGCTTTAAATATGTCATTTAAATTTTTTGACTTTGAGGTTTGCTCCTCACTGATCAGATGAAAACCCTCCATATGACGAAGAATTCCCAAATAATTATGTAAAACCATTAAAGATTCAGAATCAGAAAAAGACTCATCTACAGCCTTCGCGCTGACCTCCAATATTTCAATAGACTTAAAAATATCTCCTTTTAATGATTGCAAAGGCCTGGAAGAACTTAGAGCAAGAATTATTCGGCCTATGTTTATCGCATTGACCATCATTCCACGTCGATTATTGAGTTTCCTGGACAGGTCAAAAGATTTTTCAAAGAAACTCCTGCTCGACTCATACTCAGAGGACTGAAAATAATAATTTCCGATTTGATTTAACAAAAGTGCTTTTTCAAGCAATACCGGAATGTTGGACTCCACCTCCAGACCAGAAGGAATTAACGCCAGTTTCTTATTAAAATATTCTATAGCCTTCTTATACTGACCAAAGTCTCCATATATTTTTCCTATATAATGGAAGATGAGTTTCTCTTCTCCGACCTTGTCAAAACCATAAGCCGCCGAAGAAATATCCTCTCCAATCCCAGCTTCTATGTTCACATCAATTAAGGCACTGGATTTCTTCTTCCTGCTTTCAGCGCCAAGTTTATCCAGCTTTTCAACTGCCTGAAAATAATGATTGAGAGCACGGGCCATTTCCTCTGAGTCACGTTCCTTCTGATTCCCAGAGTAAATATTATTTGCAATATTCCGAAGCGTCCTTGAAATAGATTTTTCATTACCCATCTGACGGTTTAATTCAAGGGTTTTGGTAAAATGTTCCACCGCCAGCGCATAGTTCCCATGATCCTGATAGGCAAGACCGATACGATCGTGCAATTCCGCCATTCGGCTCAACGCATCCTTTTTTTGATAAATCTTCAGAGCTTTTTTAAACTGCGCAACTGCAACTTCAGCATTATCTGACTTGAATGCCGCCGTACCAAACCGTTGTCGATAAACAGCCTCTCGATCTGAGTCAAGAAAAGACACCCCACTTTGTTCGCGTTTTTTATAGTAGTGAAAGGCTGACAACGGGTTATTTAAAAGATAGTTCCCATTTCCTAAATTAAGAAGGAGGTCTGCTTCGTTTCTGGAGTCGTTAGCATTAAGTGCCAATGCAATCTGATATTCATGCAGGGCTTTTTCCAAAAATCCCTTCCCCGATCTCTCTTTCTGTTCGTAGATCCAACCCAATGTCTGGTGGTAATAAACTTCCTGAGAGTTTTGCGCCAGAGCTTTTCCAATTTCCAATTCGGCTTCGTCTAAAGCGGGAGGGTTAAGATAAGTGAGGGCCAGCCCAAGCGCATAATGTTCAACCGCAGAGCCCCGTCGGGTCTTCAATCGATTCCGGTAAAACCCCACTTCATTTTTCCCTAAAGCCGCTGAAGCCTGCAGGTATCCCCTGTGCGCTTTCACCGTTTCAGGATATTCTTCGAGCAACTTTAGAAATGTTTTTCGTGCCAGTTTCACCTCACCGACACGCAATTCCCAATCACCTTTCTCCAGAGTTTTGTTTATCAGGCCTTTTCGAGCCGTCTCAACATAGGGTGACAGAGCCCTGGAATTATTAGATATTTCACGGTATATACTCAGACTCTGTTCAAAGTTTTCTTCTTCCGCATAAATGCGGGCCAGAGCAAAACGA
>WAHY01000003.1:44176-54548 GCA_009873635.1 Nitrospinota bacterium | reverse complement strand
AATACCCGACATCTGGATAATCCCTCATCACCTGAATCAGCGAATCGACGAGCTTTTCCCTGTTTCCAACCGAAGCATAAATACGATTCTGGGAAAACGCCGCTTCCGCAGAGATGTCTCGCTCAGAGGAATATTGACGAATCACTTTTTGAAAATATTCCAGGGCCTTACCAGGTTTTTCCAACACGAGGGACAACTTCCCCAGCTCAAGCAAGCCTTTGGCTTCCACCCGTTTGATACCTGAATAACTGGCAGTAATTTTATCCAGCCTGTCTATACCTTCGTGCCTATTCAAAGGATCGTCCTGCAAATCCAAAAGCAGAAGTTCTATTTCAGCGAGCCCCTGATACAGCCTGTCGTCTTCCTGGCTAGTCAGGATCTGATTCAAAATGGGACGCGCGGATTCTTCATTTCCCAGCCCCAGATATTGTTTTGCCAAATGGAAAAGAGTTCTGGAGGATTTTTCTGAATTGTTCAAGACCAGCACACAGGAATAGCTGGCCATCCATTCAGAACATATTTCGTCAACAATATTTTCTGGTTTGGCTGAGCCCATTAATCCTGAAAGAGGTAATTTCCATATATCCGAACTTCCTTTAAGATGAGAGGTGAATAAAAAATATTTCTCGTCAAGAGGTCGCGGCAGGAAATCATAAGAAGAGCTTGCCGTCAATTGGCGCAACCGACCTGCTTTCCCAGACTTAAATTCAACACTCCAGATATCCGGGTTATCATCAATGCCCAATTGTCCATCATGGTTTGTATCATTTTGGTAGCGGGCAAATAGTATGCGCTGTCCGTCGATGGACCAGCGAGGAGATAGATCAATAAGTGGACCTTGTGTCAAAACTTGTGCGGTGTTGGTTTCCAGATTAAGTACTTTTAAATCGCTCTTCGTCTCACCCGTCACAAAAGCAAGATATTTCCCATCAGGAGATAATGATAAGTTCACACCTCCCGGATTCAAAACTTCAGATCGTCTTGATCCATCCAGTTCTATTTTTTCTATAACCGGTGTGGAGTTATTGGATGAGCGAGATGAAAAAAATAAGTGCTTTTGATCCAATGACCAGACAGGGCCTCTTTCCTCTCCCTTTTTCCTGATGACAGGCATAATTTCCTTAGTAGCAAGGTCGAGAATATAAATATCTCCCCTTGGATCGCTGCGGTGTGAAACGAACGCCACTCTTTTCCCGTCTGGGCTGATCTCAGGACTGCCATCTTCAGCGCTGTGAAAAGTCAACTGTTGGTCTGGCAGCTGGATGCCCGGCCCCAAATGTTTTAACCATAAGTCAAGATTGCCTGATTTATCCGAGACATAAACCATCAACTTCCCGTCTGCTGAAACAGCGGGCGCAAAGTCTTCACCCGGATTGGATGTGACTTGAATTGGAGAGTTAAGAATGGGAGAAGCGTAAACCCGGGAAAGAAAAACAGACGAAAATAAAATTCCTAATACCACCCTGCTTAGAATTTTATCAAATCGAATCATCGGCCACCGGTATCAAAACTGTTTTACTGACCAGTATAACGCATAACTGGAAACAGAAATCCACAGGTTCTTAAAAGTATTAACTCAGGCTTCCGATACATCCATCCATTTAAAATTTTGAGTGGGTAATACGGGGTAAACTGTAAAAAGCGGAGTGTTATAAGGAACAATAGCTGTTTCGGCCCCCGGACTAAGAGTCAGATGTATATTTACAAAATTAAAGCTCATTCCCTCTTGCCAGGGAAGCGATGTGTTCTCGACGTAGGCAGGAACCTTATCGGCGGCATGACTTCTAACCATCAGGCCGGAACCACCTTCAAGCCCGTATTCATAAAGATCAGGCGCGCCTTGAATGAGAATTGATGTCTGATTTGCATCGAACCAGATCTTAAAATTTGAAACCACCTGCACATAAGGCCCAAGAGTTCCGGTTCGTTCCAAAACCGCGCGGGGGTATGCATATTCCACCGGGACTTCAGGTGTTCCAGGATAGTTTTGAGCCCTGAATTCTTTCTCCTTGATCCGGGACACTGAAAGAAATATCAGGTTTGGATCATCCATGGCAATATCCAGAATCTCTCCGTCATGGAAGCTGCATATCTTTCCCATTTCAAATCCCAATGGGAACGAGTAGCCCATCTTGCAGTAATAAGCCCGCATGCCTGCATCCAGGGGATCATCGGGTTTTCTACTGATCTTGATATCGAATGGCATCATTAAATGAAAAGCATTGGTGCGTGCATTCATGAAAGGTCCACATGCGCCTGGGTATTCGCGATGCACCTTGGGGTTATCCGGCTCGAATTTTCTCGGCCCACCACCAAAATGTTGCGCCGTTTTCTCTTCTTTACTGAGCCCAAACTTATCCTGATAATAGGCAGAAGCCCGCTTTTGGGCAATATCGAGAAAATATTCAGGTGCTTCTGTCTGCACCACCAGCCGTTGTTTTTCCTCTGATCCCGTTTTAGCAGGACGCATCGCTTCATTATATATACCGATCTCAGCAGTGGTCTTTTTGATATCCTGTTCAATTTGTCGAGTCAGCTGTGGATTTTTATAACTGGTCTTATCCACCAGATTCAGTGCCCGCTTAAGCAATTCAAGCTTCAGGGTATAACGTTTTGGTTCATGGGCCAGAGCCTGAACCGTTGCCATAATGAGGCTGAACTGTTCTTCCGGTAAAAGACCAATCGCATCGAATTCAGTTTCCCGAATAAAATCAAGTGCCATGGGACCAAACGCCTCTTCCTGACGAAGCCCAAGCGTAAGAAGATAATTGAGATAGGCTCTTGCTTCATTGATATCCACAAACTTCTCCAAAAACAGGGTTTAAAAAGGCCCATCTTGCAGGGAATTGAGCCGATTCGCAAGTGCTTTTGTGGGAAAAATCCCACCCACCTGTAATATCCAGATTTCAGGTTTTTAAACAGGGTTGCAAAAAACCCGGAAATACTATAAAACACACCATTATTATTGATTTAACGTGGGGTTTTTGTAGCCCCAAATAACGGCAGAAGTCCTCGCAGGAAACCTATGGAAGTCGTGATAAATTTTGACGATATGAACTGGGCGGCAATTGGCCCTGAGCTTATCATTCTGGCAACCGCTTTTTTCATATTGCTGGCCGGACTAAAAAAGGGGATGAATACCCTCTCCTTTCTGTCTACTATTTCGCTGGCTGGCATTGGTGCGGCATTACTGTTCACTCTTGCCCTTTGGGGAGGAGCCCCAACAGCTGGAAGCGGTAATAGTTCCGACATATTCAGCGGTGCCCTGATCAATGACCGTTTCGCACTTACCTTCAATTTGATATTCCTGCTGATGTCTTTATTTGCGGTTTTCGGCTCAGTTCGGTACCCGCAGGAAAACCATGAGAACAAAGCAGAATACTTCACCCTTCTACTGATGTCGGTAGCAGGGATGATGTTTATGGCCAAATCTGGCGACCTGATTACAATATTCGTATCGCTGGAATTATTTTCAATCTCACTTTATATTCTTTGTGGCTTTTCCGCTAAACATGGAACCGGCAAGGAAGGCCCCAACAGTAATACGGAATTAAGCTGGGTAACTTTGGCCTCACAAGAATCAACCGTGAAATACCTCCTTACCGGGGCATTTGCCTCTGCCATTCTGGTTTACGGAATGGCCCTGGTTTATGCCGGGAGCGGTACAACCGAAATCAGAATGATAGGGCAACTCATTAACGAAAACCCTTACACCAAGAACACCCTGGTATTTATTGGAATGGGTTTAATGTTTTGCGGGCTAGCGTTTAAAATCTCTCTGGTGCCATTTCACTCCTGGACTCCAGATGTCTACCAGGGCGCACCAACTCCCATTACAGGGTTTATGTCTGTTGCAACCAAAGCAGCGGCTTTCGCAGTGATCGCCCGTATATTTTTCATTTCCTTGCCGGAACTAGAAAAAATCTGGATGCCTATCCTTTTTGGAGCATCAGTTTTGACTATGCTGGTAGGAAATACAGCCGCAATTTTTCAGGATGACCTAAAAAGGATGCTTGCCTATTCCGGTGTCGCACACGCCGGCTACCTGCTAATTGGTATCGTCACAAACAGCCAGGAAGGAATGGCCAGCATAATATTTTACCTGGCTGTATATTTATTCATGAACATCGGCGCATTCGCCGTTGTCTTTACCATGGAAGGAGAAGGCCAGGAAGGCAACTCCATAAACCGATTTAAAGGTTTAGCCAAAAAAAGCCCCCTATTGGCCGCTGCCATGAGTCTGTTTATGGTATCACTTGCCGGGTTTCCTCCAACCGCCGGGTTTTTCGGAAAACTATTTGTGTTTTATGCTGCAGTCAAACAAGGCTACATTCTCATAACTGTTATGGCAGTCATTGCCAGTATCATATCTGTGTATTTTTATCTTCGTGTTATAGTAATGATGTATTTTCATGATGATGAAAACGCTCAACAACCGGTGATCTATAAGGGCATGGGAGCATTAATCACTGTCAGTTGTGTGGTGGTCGTGGCTATTGGATTGTTCCCATCATTTTTAATGGAAATCGCCCGAGGTGCTATTCCCTTTTAGCACTGTCCATCCTTTTGCCCTTTGCTTATAGCCGCGTTTCGGGTTTCATAATTGCTCCAACCAGACTTTTCAAGTTAGTCCGTTTTATGCGACACCACATGACAATCATTCGAGTTTTCATCCTTGCCCTTATCCTTTCACTTTTTGCCTGTGGCCCGACGGAGGACTCGCTTGAAGGAAGATATGAAATTTATTCGGAACAGATCAAGAAGAGTCCGAAAGACCCAACAGGACATTACGAATTGGGGAAAGTTTACATCGAGAAAAAAGAATTCCATGCCGCGCTCAACCAGTTGATTGAAGCAACACGTTTGAAAGAAGATTACGCGGAAGCCTACCGAGAAAAGGGTGTCGCCCAGTTTTATTTAAAACGTTATCTTGATGCCGAAAAGTCATTAATAAAATCATTCGAGTTAAACCCATCACAACCAAATATTGCCACCGACCTTGGTTCAGTTTATCTTAAAAATGGTAATAAGAGAGAGGCTTTTCGCTATCTCAAGATCGCTCAACAACGAAACAATAATCCACATATCGTATTCAATAATCTTGGGGCCGCTTATGCAAAAACAGGAAAAAACAGGGAAGCCCTGAAATTCTGGAGAATGGCATTGGAAAAGAATCCAAACATCCCCGAAACCCATGTCAACATAGGAGTGGTCCATGAAAAAATGGGGAAAAAGAAAAAAGCTATTGCTTCCTACCAGAAAGCACTGGAGTTAGATGAATACAATGCTATGGCACATTACAACCTGGGTGTGATATACGCTAAAGAGAAGAAATTCTCCAAGGCTGTTGAAGAGTGGGAAACCGCATACAAACTGGATAAAGAGGACAATAATATTTTGAACAGCCTGGCCTGGGCTTATGAAAAACTTGGAAATAAAGATGACGCCCTTATCAAGCTGGACGAATCAATCAAACTAAGCCCTTATGATCCCAAAACACATTTTTCATCTGGGCGTATTAAATCTGATTTGGGAGATATAGATAATGCCATTAATTCGCTAAAAAAAGCCACACACCTTGATCCTAATTATGGAGACGCCTATTACAGAATGGGGCTGACTTACGATTCAGAAAACCAGAGTTACGACGCCATTTCAAGCCTTCTTATCGCAGAAATTATTTACCATAAAAACGGAAAGATGGATTTACACAAAAAGGTCCGGGAAAAACTTGAAACTTTCTTTGAAAAGTATCGAACACAACGTGCAGACTTTGACAACATGGAACTTCCTGAAACACTAAAAGGTTACGACCTGCACAAACGTCCAACACGAATTCGCACATCCAAGGAATAAAATTTATCGCTCAAGCAAAAATGTAACAGGCCCATCATTGACCAATTCCACCTGCATATCGGCACCAAACCGGCCCCCCTGAACAGTCAAACCAGACTCAGAAACTTTCTCTAAAAACTGCTTATAAAAAAGTTCCGCTTGCTCAGGCTTTGCCGCATTGTCAAAACCCGGCCTTCTGCCTTTTGCGCAATCACCCGCCAATGTAAACTGAGACACCACCAACACTTCACCAGATACATCGATGCATGATAAATTCATTTTCCCCTGATCGTCAGGAAAAATTCTCAGGCGCAAAGCCTTGTCGGACAGGAAGCTTACTTTATCAGGATCATCCCCCTTTTCCGCACCAAATAAAATCAACAAACCCCGGGAAATGCTGGCAATAATTTCACCCTCAACAGACACTGAGGCACGTGCCACTCTTTGTAAAACAAGTTTCATTCAACGAGCACGAAAAAATCTGGAAGTTGAACCATCTTCCCCTATCAAAGCTCTCACCTCGGCAAAACATTTTGGGCAACGCCCCTCATAGGCATTGCCTTCTTTATTTATATAAATACGGTGGTAAACATTGCAGCATTCGAACATGATGCCTAAAAACTTTTTTCGGTTTTCTTTTTTCATAGCCTGCAATGCGCCTCGAGTTTTCACTTGTGTAAAACCAGCTGGAACCACAAACTTTTTAAACACAAAGAATCCGGAGCAACAGGGTGAACCTCACCTTATTTTATCCAGAGCGCGAACCTTGTATTCAATGAAAGTTTTATGTGGAATACGAAGAGCTTTCGAGATCCGCCGGACCTCTTCAGCCTCCTCATGAGCCATTTTCCCGTCGGCAATGGATATCTCGAAAAGGCATTCCATTAAATGTATACGATCATTATATGAAGCCACTCGATTCAACTCTGTTGCCACCTCATGAAAATCAAAACCCTGGCGGGCCTGTTCTTCAACCACTTCAAACAACAAGGTCAACTCTTTCCCTTTCAAAGCAAACTGATCAGAAAGACAACGCTTTAACGCTTTTTTCTCTTTAGGGTCAAAATGGTCATCCACATGCGCAACTGCCGCCAACATCGTACCAACAAGACAAATAAAATAGAGTTTTTCCTCGGGTAGATTTGTAGTGTTTTTTGAGTGCGCACTCTTCAGTTCAATTTTTTTCAGGACGCGGCGTTTAAAATATTTTTCCATATCCGGGTCCAGGTCACGCGCATGCTTGAAAATTGTCCTTTGCAACAGGTTCCTGATTCTCCCTAAAGACCTTTTTGTATGTGAAGATTTTTCCAACCACTCAGAAAACTGGTTGACCAATTCTCTCTCGTCATTCTTTATTCTCTTGTGCGCATCGACCATAGCCTCCAGGGCAACCATGATTTCTTTCTTCTCATCAGGGGATGATAGCTCTGCAATCATCTGACGATATAGCTCATCTTTTTCTTTTTTTGAAACAGGAGATAAAAGGTAGGGCTTTAATTCATCCAGCTCATTTTTGTCCAGATTAAATTTTCTGTAAAATGTTTTAAAAATATTGATTTCAGACTGTGAAATCTCGCCGTCCGCCCAGGCAACGGTTGAGAGCACTTTGAGAAAAGTCATTTTTTTAAACTTTGACATAGTATTTCCTTAATCAAAACGGTTCAGCCAAATCCGGTTCCTACCGGGTGTTGGAGACAGGGCGAAAAGATCCAGAAACCCGTCTTTGTTGGCATCGGCAAAAGTCATCTCTTTGAAAAACCGGAAGCGAGGAAGACGCCTCTCAGTTTCATTGGTGAATCCCCATCGCCCTCTACCCTGTAAATAATAAACTCCTTTTGAGGTCAAGATCAAGGCATCGGTTTTAGTGTTTCCATTCGCATCCAACAGATAAACTTTATAAGAAGGATAACGGGGAAGCATTTTATGTGATCGTTTTTTAAAATGTGCGCCGCCCCTATTTTCCAGGAAATACATGGTTTCTCTGGGGTATGCTCGGTAATGTTTATTGATAGATCGGTTTACCACCAGAAGATCATTATCGCCATCGCCGTCAAAATCAGCCCAGTCTGCATGCTCACTGTCATCTATAATACGCGGGAGATGCGATGCCGTACGGTCCTCGAACCTTCCTACCCCATTATTAATCAAAATTCTGTTTTGTTTCTTTCTGTATACCAGAAAAATATCCACAACCCCATCACCATCATAGTCGGCAATAGAAACATCACTAATTCCAGCAGGCAAGCGAGGTATGAGCAAGGCTGTCAAGTCCTCCATTTTCCCGTCACCCTTATTTATTAACAGGTATGTCTGTTTAGCGGCTATTTTTCCCTCAGCATCGATAACCTTTTGGCCAAAATAAAAAAGATCTTTGTCTCCATCCTGATCAAAATCCCCAGCCACAACCTTATCTATCCCATTTCTGAGAGGATAAGAACCTTCATTATTCTTCCCGTAAAAATACCCCTTTCTATTGTTAAATAGAATTTTTGTAGATAACTTGCCCGATTTTTGCATGACAAGGGCAAGGTCATCAACTCCATCACGATTCAAGTCTGTTGCTGCAAAAGACAGGATTGGGCCTTTCAATTGATCAATCCACTTCCCCATTTCTTTCTGAGTAAAACTTTTTCCCTCTCGATTCAGGAAAGTTTGCAATTGAGGTTTCCCCGGTTTCGATTCGTTAAGGACCATCAAATCAGAAAATTCATTCTGGTCTGCACGAAGGAATGTCGCCATTATTGGGGAATAATCTTGTGGGATAAGCCACTTTCTGGTCATATCTAAAAAACGCTGACTGGCGGGGTTGTCAGCAACATGCGGTTGAGAGCCTCCACACCCATTAATAAACACCAAAATGAGCAAGGCTAGCGCCAAATCCTTAATCAAAAAGGGATTTGGGCAAAGCTTCTTGTAACAAGTCAATTTGCAAGCCTTCATAGGCGGCTATGCTTTGTGGAAAAAGTTGGCGAGATTCTGCTTCAATCTGCTTGATAAAATTATCATCGTGAGAAGGGTCGTGATGAAACAAAACCAGTTTTTTTACATTTGCAGCTTGTGCAACCTTGACCCCTTCCCCCATCGTACTATGTCCCCATCCCTTACGTGAGAACTGACCATTACGTCCATAATATTCGTCTTCAGTATACTGCGCATCATAAACTAAAACATCAACATCCTGACAAAGCTCGATCAGGTTTTTATCAGGCTTGTCCTCATAATGCTCGCAATCAGTGGAAAATACCAGGGATTGCCCTTCATGCTCAACCCGATAAGCATAACACCCATTTGGGTGATATAAAGGTGCCAAAGTCACTTTATAATTATTCCCCTCAATGATGTCACCTGGTTTCACATCATGATAGGTAATTTTTGAGCCAAATAAATCAGTCTTTACCGGAAAACATGGGGGCGTCATTTGCTGGTTTAAAACTTCTTCAATAGAGGTTGGCAAACTTGTGCCTCCAAAGATCCGGAATTCATTACCAGGAACAAAAAATGGAGTAAAAAAAGGGAAACCCTGTATGTGGTCCCAATGTACATGGCTGAATAAGATTGTTCCTTTTAAAGGCATCTCATTCATGAGAGACATACCGAGATTTCGGACACCAGTACCCGTGTCGATGATAATTAATTCATCACCGCAACGTATCTCAACACAAGTCGTATTCCCCCCAACACCAGCTGTTTCCGGGCTTCCTGAAGGAATACTGCCTCTAACCCCCCAAAATTTAATCTGCACCACACAACCTTGATTTTTATTTCCTACTGAAATTGAATAACGACCAAACTTAAAAGAAAGCCTTCAATAAGGTTTATCACTTCTTTGAAATTTCGTTTTAAATTCAGATTAAGGCAAAGCCCTGGCCAAACCCAGAACCAAGTCATCTCCAGATAAGATAATTTAAGTAAAACTTGATTTACAAAACCATCAAATGCAAAAAATACTAATCGCCATTGGAAGTAAAAGAGCGGGCATTATAAACAATCCAACCAAAGGTAACAATAAATTACCGGAGAAAAAATCAGTCATACAGTTTACTTTTTTATAAAAACTTGAGAATTAAAAGGTTGAAAAAGCCTTGAAAACAATTATTGACTCTCTTTTAAATATCTTTCCACCAGCACCTCTTCCGAAGAATTCAAAAGATCCAACTCCCATAGTCCGGGGAAAGATTCCTGAAATCCATCTGCAAAACACTGGCATAATTTTTCCCACTCAATTTTTGTCGGCAACAAATCTCTTAAAGTTAACGTATTCGAAACAAAATCCTGGAACACCTTATTTTTTTCGGTTTCTGAAGAATAACGTAGCAGGCTATGAGCCAGCTCAATATCCTTATCAATCAAGATAGAACCATGCTGTAAAAAAGCTCCATTTAAACGACGCTGAGCACTGCCGGCAAGTTTTTTCCCATTCACCCTGATTTCCCCGTGATTAGATGCCGAAAAACAGGCTGGAGAGAGATTCCGACCTCTCGCTGAATCCCTTTTCTCTTTTCCAACCATTTCAGGGTTTTCGACTCCTGCTTTTTTT
>WAHY01000003.1:32550-44080 GCA_009873635.1 Nitrospinota bacterium | reverse complement strand
GTTTTTTCCCATTCACCCTGATTTCCCCGTGATTAGATGCCGAAAAACAGGCTGGAGAGAGATTCCGACCTCTCGCTGAATCCCTTTTCTCTTTTCCAACCATTTCAGGGTTTTCGACTCCTGCTTTTTTCAGGGAAAGGATCACAGCTTTTGATATTGCACAAAAGTCTCCGGATAAATTTCCGGGAAATCCGGGATGAGGGACAGGACCCACAAAACTGTAGGTAAACTCATATTGGTGCAATAGGGCTCTTCCGCCAGTAAATCTTCTGACAACAGGTATATTCCGTCTTTCACACTGCTTCGTGTCAACATCTTTCACTTCGTTCTGGGAATATCCAATAGAAAGAGTCGGCCTGTCCCATCCATATAGCCTTAAAGTAGCCGGAGCCTGCCCTCTATCGCAGGCGGTAAGAATCGCTCTATCGACAGCCATGTTCAACCTGCCATCCCCGTGATCATCTTTGATCAATCTCCAGGTAGTATTCTTCACAGCGACCACTCCAGAACATTTTCATACAAAACTTTTTTTTGACTCATAAAGAATCATCCTATAAATATGAAGTATGAGAGTCAATTCCAGATACGTACTAAAGTCTATTTTTTTTCTAGCTGTTGTCCTGATCTTGAAATCAGGTAACCCATTGACCGCAGAGTCTTTTGAAAAAATGGGTCCACTTAGAAAAGAATGCAGCACCTCCTGCCACCAGTCTGAGCACATTCTGAAGGCAAATAAAAACAGATATAGTCAACCTGAGTGTGCATCCTGCCATGTAGGACCATACGATAAGGTTGCATTATCCCCTTTTTCAGCACCTAAACCCGCAGGCAGTAATAACCTTTTATTAAAATCTATCATTCAGGCAATGCCTGATACTCAATCTAAAAAACCGGTTACAGATAAGGAGAAAGAATTAAACTCAATGGCCTATGTTCCAGCCGGTGAATTCATCATGGGCTCTAATGAGCGATGGGATGATGAAGCGCCAGAACACATTTCTGAAACAGAAGCGTTCTATATCGATTTGAATGAAGTCACAAATGCAGATTATAAAGTTTTTGCAGATGCCACGCAGAGAGGTCATCCTTTTCACTGGCCCGAAGGAAATATTCCAAAGGGCAAGGAAAAGCACCCCGTTGTTTATGTCAGTTGGTTCGATGCTGATGAATACTGCTCCTGGGCTGGCAAACGTCTTCCAACTGAACAGGAATGGGAAAAGGCGGCTCGTGGTGAAGAAGGCCTTATTTATCCCTGGGGTAATGAATGGACGTTGGATAAATCCAATAATCCCTACAAGCATTCTACCGGCACAGAACCTGTTGGTTCTTACCCGGAAGGTCGTAGTCCATATGGCCTCTATGATGTCTCAGGGAACGTATGGGAATGGGTGGATAGCTACTATTTGCCGCATCCTGGAAACCCTGTCACCCGGGCTGAATACGGTATGGATAAAAGGGTGCTGAAAGGGGGCTCCTGGTTCGATTGTCTTTCATACGGTTGCGGACTGAGCGCTCCTACCTTCAATAGAAGTTTTTTCACTCCCGAAGTTAAAAATAACAGCTTCGGGTTTCGTTGCGCAAAATCCAAAAAACCATAAATTGAGCTATCCATTAAACTCTGGCTTGACGATAGCAACCATTTCCTTAAAAATATATGGCATCATTTTAATGTTAAAGGCCACTCAATGGAAACACCTGATACAGGTCAGGAAAATAAAAAAACACACAGGTTTCAGCCCTCTCCTGAAGAACCAAGGGGAGCACAAGTCAGCCTCGTCCGAAAAATTATTATCGGATTATTTATTGTAGGATTTTGGGTGTTTTTTTACTGGTTCAGGGACCAGCCTTGAATTTTTTCCTGTTGAGCGCTTCATTCCCCGTCAAAAGATCAAATTCCTTCTCCGCTTTCCTGAGTAACAAAAGACTTTTCTGCCCCCTCGGAAATAAAAGTACCGAATCCGGGTTTCTTTCCGAAGGAGTATCTGGTTCAGCTTTATGTAGAGACTCAGGTTTACTTTCAACCAGCGGTTCAGGCAGTTTTCCATAAGCAGAACGGGTGGAGTTGTAAACCAGAAATTTCGTGTCTCGGGAGTATTCAGAGTCAGGGTCCAAGTGCTCTATGAGGTTACTGCCAGTGGGGTCAGATAGGGTAGCCACGAGGTGAGTGGAGTAATCTACATCAATTGCTGGTTTATTTTCTTTTTCAAAAGCAGAAATATTATAGCCTCTTCCAGCAAAGATCAAAGGCTTGTCCTGTATTTTGACTGTATCCCTTACTTGAGACCTTTGGGGTCTTTTTTCTATAGTAATGGAATAACGTCCCTTTTCAATATTTTCATACCGATTGATAGACTGGTATTCAGTATCGGACTTAAAGTCTGGCTGTCGTCCTTTTCTCGACTTCAACATCGCAGTCTTTTTCAGCTTTGCATAAACGCCTTCGATAAGCTCTTTATCCACTCCAGCAAATTCACCCTTATCTGCCTCCGAAACCTGTACTTGAGTGTCTGGATCAAGTGAATAATCCAGTTCCAACTGAGAATGCAATGTGATCTTGACCTGAGGCGGGCCCTCGGTAATACCCAAAGAAGTCTCGGTTTCAGAACCTCCCCCACACCCAGAAACCAAAAATCCGGATAGAATCAAAAGGCTTGAATAAACTCTTTTATTAAATAATTCCATAATTCATCATCGACTAATAAGGCTCCCCACTTGAAAGAATATCAAATTTTCATCGCATCGCCTCAAACCATATTGCCCGCAATAATCCCATCCGGGATAAATCCATATTTCATTATAAATCAATACTTTACAATAGCAAAAAAAGCTGGTATGCTTTTAAAATTCAATCACAAAAAGCAACCATTAAGGATTATGCCATGAGAAGCGGTTTGCGTTCCCTTTTAGAGGCAAGAAATATTACTTTCCTTAAAAAAAAGCTGGAAATAGGCGAGATCTCCCCCGAGGAATGTAAAGAGGTGATGAAACGCCTGATCCTGAAAAAATACGGTCGTATAAAAAACAGGAGTTTTCGCGCCAGCATTTTAGGATTTGAGCGGACTTTGGAAAGCAAAACCCCAGTCAAATCATGAGCTTTTAGCAATATATCTATTCAGCCTCCACACACTCCAAAATCAGTAAAAAATAATTACAGAAAAACCAATATCCCCAACCCGGTTAAAGGTATAATATGCCCTCGTTTCGCAAACTGAAATTGATAAGGAGAAAAGATGGGATCGGACGATAGAGATAAAGCGCTGGATCTGGCATTCACTCAAATCGAGAAACAATTCGGCAAGGGTTCCATAATGAAGCTGGGAAAAGCCGAAAGCCTTAAAGGAATCGGTGTTATTCCCACCGGCTCTATCTCTTTGGATCATGCATTGGGTGTCGGTGGTGTCCCAAGAGGTCGTGTTATAGAAATTTACGGCCCAGAGGGATCGGGGAAAACCAGTTTGACGCTTCATATCATAGCGGAAGCGCAAAAGGATGGAGGTGTCGCCGCTTTCATTGATGCGGAACATGCTCTGGATCCTGAATACGCTAAAAATCTGGGTGTCGATTTAGACGACCTGTTGCTCTCACAACCGGACACCGGTGAACAGGCTCTGGAGATCGTTGAAGTCCTGGTTCGAAGCGGCGCAATAGATGTGATCATTGTCGACTCCGTTGCAGCCCTTGTTCCCAAATCAGAACTTGATGGTGATATGGGCGACTCACATATGGGACTGCAGGCCAGATTGATGTCTCAGGCAATGCGTAAACTTGCGGGTGTGGTCAACAAATCAAAAACCAGCCTGATCTTTATCAACCAGATACGGATGAAAATCGGAGTCATGTTTGGCAACCCCGAAACAACCACAGGGGGAAATGCCCTGAAGTTCTACTCTTCTGTCCGCATGGATATTCGTCGTATTGCAGCGTTGAAAGATGGAGAAAACGTCATCGGCAACCGAACCCGTGTCAAAGTAGTAAAAAACAAAGTGGCCCCACCTTTTCGTCAGGTTGAGTTCGACATCATATATGGTAAAGGAATCTCAAAAACTGGTGACCTGCTTGACCTTGGAGTGGCCCACAATATCATTTCCAAAAGCGGCACATGGTTCTCCTATAATGAAAACAGGATTGGTCAGGGCCGTGAAAATTCCAAAAAGTTCCTGGTTGACAACCCTGATATGGCTGCCGAAATTGAAACAAAATTGCGGGAAACCCTTGGTCTGCAACCTTTAGATCAATCGGAGACTCCAGAAGAACCTTCAGCTAAAGAGAAAAAAACCACAAAAACTTCCTGAATTAAATAAAAAGTCCGATGCCGGATCAAGAAGCCCTCAAAATCGCTAAATCCCAGGCATTAAAGCGCCTTTCCTATCGGGATCGAAGCAAGAAAGAGGTCGCCCAGTATCTGGAAAAAAAGGGACATCCTTCTTCTGTAATCCAAACAACTCTTCAGAACCTTACAGAGTTGAACTATATCAATGACCACCGTTTTGCAATGGAATGGAGCCGGTCACGCGTAGAAGTAAAAAGTTTTGGTAAAAAACGTTTGCGCCATGAGCTTTCCGCAAAAGGTGTTGACTCACATATTATCGAAACCACCCTAGACGCATTGTACGATTCCCACCCTGAAAAAGATCTTGCATTGGACTGCGCCAGTAAAAAACTTGCATCCCTCAGTGGAGTGGAGCCTCAAAAAAAGGCACGCCGTCTGGCGCAATATCTTCAGCGAAGAGGGTTTTCCACCGATATTATCTACGAGACTTTAAAAATCGCAGGTGCAGACTTTGGAGGCAAATGGTAAGGAATGGAATTTATCCAATCAATTCCTTATCCTTTATCAGTTGCAGCAGTATTCTGTTTCGGGTTGGCAATAGGCAGTTTTACCAACGTATGCATCCACCGTTTGCCTAAAAAAGAGTCCGTAGTAACCCCGGGATCACATTGTCCGAAATGCTCGTCGGATGTCAGGCCAATGGATAACATCCCGCTTATCAGCTATATCATCCTTGGTGGAAAGTGCCGGAACTGTGCCACAAGAATTTCACCGATTTATCCAGCTATCGAGGCTGTAACAGCCGTTCTCATGCTGGCTGGATTTTTTAAGTTTGGGTTGTCATTCGATTTTTTAGTTTATGCTGTGGTTGCTCCCACGCTGGTCATCATCACAGCTATAGATATTGAACATCAGATCATTCCTGATGTGATCACTCTGCCGGGCATAATCCTGGGGCTTTTGGCAGGCAGTTATACGATTGGCTACGTCGACTCACTGCTTGGACTCTTCCTAGGAGGCGGGTTATTTTATTTGCTCGCTGTGCTCAGCAATGGAGGAATGGGTGGAGGAGATATTAAATATATAGCGGCAGCAGGGGCTTTGCTGGGTTGGAAAAAAGTGCTGGTGGTTATATTCCTTGGAGCACTCCTGGGATCTATCGTCGGCCTTTTCCAGATCGTTGTACAAAAAAAATCAAGGAAAAGCCTGATCCCGTTCGGACCCTTTCTTGCGGCAGGCACCCTGACAACATTATTCTATGGGAATACGCTCATTCGGTTATACTTGGAGTATCTGGGAAGGTAACTCTCTCAATAAAATGAAGGCAACACTCTAATCAGCAATTGGACTCAGGATATGGATAACGAAGAAAGCAAAGCGACCCCACAAAAAGAAAGCACCCCCGCTCAGGAAAAGTTTGCATCCGAACTGGAAGACATCCGGGAAACCCTGAAAAAAAGAAAGAGTGATACCACCACTCTAAAAATTCTTTTCTACACCGGTCTGGCGGTTTTATTAGTTGGCTTTATATATACGAATCAGACCCTGCAAAGAGCCCAGCATAGAAACCTCGAATCACACATCAGTCTTCTGCAAAGCCAGGTGAACCACACCCTGCTCTTGCTGGAAAATAAGCTTCATAAAGAAATTCTTAACCTTGATGCCAAATTGGGTGGCAGGACCAATTTTCATGAAATAATCCATAGCATGAACCAGGCTCTGGAGCAACTCGAACCCCAATCCACGAAAACAGGGGTTCTGATTGAAAAAATCCAGAGAAACTCTAAAGAATTGAGCGAAATGGTGAAGGCAGATGATCAGCAAGAGCCTCCAACCCCTGAAGTATTCGCATTCGAATAACCATCCATCGGACCTTACTCAGCAGGCGGATTTTATTGGAGGCCTTGCAGGTTGATCGGCCTTTTTATTTTATTTCAATGCAGATTCGATTCCAGCCAGTAAATCCTCCAGGTCTATTGGTTTGAGTAAATATCTATTGGCCCCAAACCTGATAAATTCGTCGATAACTTCTTTACTGGCAACAGCCGAAACACAAAAGAAATTTCATCAGTTTTCTTTCTCTGATACGGGAACGGGTATGAACGAGGAAACCAGACTAAGACTATTTGAACCTTTCTATACCACCAAACCTGAAGGCGAAGGATCTGGGCTTGGGCTTTCTGTAGCACATGGTATCATTGAGGAAGATGGAGGAAAGATCAGAGTTGAAAGCGAGGAGGAAAAGGGAACAACCTTTATAATAAGCATGCCTGTAGTTTGACCTATTTCAAAATACAGACTTTCGATTTTTCATACACTTACTAAATTTTTGGATACAGGGTTCAGCTTCCCGATACGATTTACAAATCGGTTGCCGATTAATTGGTTTGAGTCGCGATATTCAAGAATTTTTGACCAGCTAATTCATTCTCGCCAGCAATCTGGAGTAAAGTCACCAAACGTTGGTCGAATTCTTCGACCGTACAATCATCGCCTGTTAAAGTTATATGGCCCACCTTGCGCCCGGGTCGCTCTGCCTTGCCATAGAAATGAGGTGTGGCTCCAGGGACCGATCGTATTTGTTCCTCTTCGGGCAACCGGCTTATCAAATTGACCATTGCAGCAGGTCGTGCCGACGTGGTTGCCCCTAAAGGCATACCACAAATGGCCTTAAGGTGGTTTTCAAATTGAGAAGTTTCAGCCGCTTCGATGGTCAAGTGGCCGGTGTTATGCACTCGAGGCGCAAACTCATTGGCGAACAGTTGATCATTGACCTGAAAAAGTTCCAGGGCCATGACTCCTACATAATTAAAGTCGTCCATCACTTTTTTTATTGCGGCATTGGCTTCAGCTTGTAACGGATCGTTCAAACGACTGACCGACAGACGAAGTATGCCGTCACGATGGTGGTTTTCACTTATAGGATAATAAACCATTGCTCCCCTTTGGTCGCGAGCCGCGATGATAGAAAGCTCACGATTAAAATTTACCATCGATTCGACGATGCATGGAGATTGACCGAGCCGTTCCCAAGCCGCCGCAATATCATGTTCGTCCCTCAACAAAGCCTGTCCTTTACCATCGTACCCCTGAGTACGGGTTTTAAGAATGGCTGGCAGGCCAATGTCTTTCAACGCCCGGGTCAAATCTTCCAGAGAATCGACGGGAGCAAACTTGGCTGTAGAAATTCCCAGGGAGTGAAAACGGCGTTTTTCTATGAGGCGGTCTCTTGCAACAGCTAAAACTGAAGACGAAGGATGAAGCAATACTTGTTGTTGAAGAGATTCCAGCGTTGACAACGGAACATTTTCAAATTCGTAAGTCACCACGTCCGCCCAGTCGGAAAGGCGTTTCTGTGCATGCTCATCGTCATAAGAGGCGCAAAGATGTGTTCCAAAAGAAGCAGCGCAAGCGTTTTTATTGGGGCAAATCAACATAAAGCTTAGCCCAAGAGACTGACCTGCCTGGGCCATCATGCGGGCGAGTTGACCGCCGCCGAGTATACCGATATTCATTAATCGCCTTCCCGGGGATCAGGATCTGCCAACACATTATCGGTTTGTTGCCTGCGATAGTTTTTCAACGCGGTTTTAATTTCCGGATATTTATTGGCCAGTATACTGGCGGCCAACAACGCCGCGTTTATGGCACCCGCGCGGCCAATGGCCAGGGTTCCAACGGGTATTCCCGCGGGCATCTGAACGATTGAAAGGAGTGAATCCACACCATTGAGAACTTTAGATTGCACTGGAACGCCCAATACGGGCAGGGAAGTTTTAGCTGCCATCATGCCAGGCAGATGTGCAGCGCCTCCAGCTCCGGCAATGATCACTTCAATACCATTCTGCTCAGCGTTTTCTGCATGCTGAAACAGCTTGTCCGGCGTCCGGTGCGCCGAAACCACCTCCACTGTATGCGGCACATCAAGTGATTTTAAAGTTTCTGATGCATGACGCATGGTTTCCCAGTCAGACTTTGAGCCCATAATTATACTGAGGATCGCCTTATTATTCATTGGATGGATTATCTCCTAAATGATATTCCCGAGAATTGATCATAAGTGGTGCCGGAATAAATCAATTTTATATGGATTTAACGCAGATTGTAACCCTTCCCCAACCCCATGTAAACACAAGTATTCTTAGAGTTGAAGCATTCAATTCACCTGGCAACAATAATACTGAATCAATAACTCCTTTTGTTGCCGTCCTGAAATGATTTCTCTATCAACCCATTTCAAAAATTTTTTCTATTCTTTTACAATGATCCTGTGAGGGTTGCCAGCCAACCGCATTCAGGTTTTCTTTAACCTGTTCAGAGTTTTTAACGCCAACCAGAGCCGTTGAGAGTCCCTGTTGCCGCAACACCCAGTTGATCGCCATCTGGCCACATGTTTTCCCTTCTGCCTCAGCGATTTCTTTTAGCCGGTCTACTTTTTCAATGTTCTTTATAAATCCTTCACCCGTAAACGTACCGATGATTCCCTTGCTCCGCCAATCTTCGAACCTGGTATTTTTATCATATTTACCGGTCAGGACCCCTGATGCCAGAGGGCTATATGCAATGATCCCGATATCATTTTCCAGGCATACGGGAACAGTTTCCTTTTCTATTTCGCGAGCCAGCAAACTGAATTCCGGTTGCAGTGAAACAATTTTTCCATATTTCAAACATTCTTTGATCTGTTCCGCAGAGTAATTGCTGACCCCAATATGTCTTATCTTCCCTTTTTCCTGAATTTCCAGCAGGGTTTCCATGGTCTCTTTCTGATCCGTTTCCACATCGGGCCAGTGAACCTGGTAAAGATCAATCACATCCGTATCCAGGCGTTGCAGGCTCTGGTCAATTTCTTCAAGAATGGAACTTCTGCTGGCATCTTTACGGATTGCGCTTAATGAGCTCTTGTCCCATCGCAGTCCGCATTTAGTCGCATAAATCACTTTATCGCGAAACGGTTTCAATGCCTTGCCAATCAATTCCTCTGAATGACCAAAACCATATACCGGGGCCGTGTCAAAAAAGTTAATCCCCAGGTCATACGCTTTTTTGATTGAATTCAGCGATTTGTTATCCCCTTCATTATTCCAGAAAGGCGCTCCACCGATTCCCCAGGCGCCATAACCAATTACTGAAACTTCAAGATCACTGCTTCCCAACTTCCTGTATTCCATTTTTCCCCCAAAAACATTTTCGTAATATGCAGGTTACTATATATAATCCTACCAGGGACTTTTGAAATTCGATGATTCTACTTTGTGGCAACTCGCGACGCTTTATTTAATAATGGTCGCTCGCGGCCAAAAGTAATATTTAAAGTTGCCCTAAAGTACCTCTAATAACTCAACGCTTTATGTGTTGACAGCATTTAGAGGTTTTTTAATTATATCAGCCCGAACCCGGAAAACATGAAATCTCTTGCCAGAGTCCTCAGTTATTTAAAACCTTATCGAAAAGACGTGGCGGTGACCCTGCTTTTAGCCATTTCTACCACCCTTTTGGATCTTGTCCCGCCCTGGTTGATCAAAATTGTTGTCGACAGTCTGGTCGAAGACAGTGAATCCATGTGGATATATGGAACAATAGTCGGTTTGGCAATCGTCTACCTGATGAGGAACTACACCAACCATCGTCGAATCATAATTAACAATCAGGTCGAACAAAATGTTGTGTTCGATTTAAGATCAGATGTTTACCGTGCGTTGCAAAAGTTATCCCTGAACTATTTTGAAAATCGTTCTACTGGCGAATTGATGTCCCGTGCAAATGATGACGTGAACTATGTAGAGCGGATTTTTATCGATGGTGTGGAACAAGTCGTTACCGCGAGCCTTACCCTGATCGGAATCACCATCATACTCTTTTATATGCATTGGAAACTGGCTATTGTGGCCCTGTTCCCAATTCCTCTCCTGGCGTATGGCGCCTGGGTCTACACTTCTAAAGCCCATGACCAGTATCACGTTGTTCGTAAGCGGGCGGCAAAAATGAACGCCAAACTGCAAGACTCTATTTCAGGGATCCGTGAAACACTTTCTTTTAACCGCCAGCTCTATGAAACCAAACAATTTGAAAAGCGGAGCCGGGATTATTGCGATGGGACTTTGGAGGTCATGCGATTATGGGCTTTCTACTCCCCAACAATGATGTTTTTCGGTTCTCTTGGGACAGTCCTCATCCTCCTCTATGGAGTCGGACTGGTGCAGGCCGGGGATATCACGGTTGGTTCTTTGGTTGCATTTGTTGGATATCTTGCATTGTTTTATACACCTATCAACCAATTGCATTCTGTCAACCACATGCTTCAACACGCTCTGGCATCAGGCGAACGCTTATTCGAAATCATTGATACTATTCCTGAAGTGCAGGAAGCTTCGGAAGCCATTCTCCCCTCCACCAATGTTCGGGGAACCATCCAGTTTGACAGGGTGAACTTTTCATATATCCCCGGCAAACCGGCAGTAGAAAATATTGACTTTACCATTTCCGCTGGAGAGAAG
The DNA here is from genome assembly GCA_009873635.1 of Nitrospinota bacterium. NCBI lineage: Bacteria > Pseudomonadati > Nitrospinota > Nitrospinota bacterium. The sequence continues at coordinate 33,313 of WAHY01000003.1, read as the reverse complement.
ATGGCTCTGGTAGGCCACACAGGGAGTGGCAAATCGACTCTAGTTAAGTTGCTCATGCGGTTTTACGATGTCCAGTCAGGTTCCATTCTCATTGACGAACATCCTATTAAACATCTGAAGATTTCATATCTCCGCGAGCAAATAGGACTGGTATCCCAGGACCCATTCCTGTTTAACGGTACCGTGGCAGAGAACATTCTCTACGGAAACATTGAGGCAAACCGGGAACAAGTCATATCAGCGGCAGTGTCATCGCACGCGGATCCATTTATAAAAAACCTGCCGGACGGGTACGACACGCTGGTTGGAGAACGTGGTGTCAAACTTTCCGGTGGAGAAAAACACCGCATTGCCATTGCCCGGACATTCCTGAAAAATCCACCCATCCTGGTATTGGACGAAGCCACCTCATCCGTGGACACAGAAACTGAGAGCCACATAAAGCAAGCGCTCAACACCCTGATGGCAGGGCGCACCACTTTGATCATTGCTCACCGCCTGTCGACCCTGGAAGGGGCAGACCGTGTTCTGGTTATGAAAGAGGGAAAACTGGTAGAGGCAGGAACCCACGATAGCTTAATAGCCACCGAATCGGAGTACGCCCAGTTATTTCGGCAACAGGTTCACCTTTGATAAGTGAGATAGAAAGGCGCTGGCCGTTTCGTCAAAGGATTCTTCGATCTCGTCCCTGATAATCTCCATATTGATATCTTTGGGTGGGCATGCCTTGATCCAGGCTTGCTCTTCAAGCCTGGGAACAATC
>WAHY01000003.1:29972-32453 GCA_009873635.1 Nitrospinota bacterium | reverse complement strand
TCAGTGAGATAGAAAGGCGCTGGCCGTTTCGTCAAAGGATTCTTCGATCTCGTCCCTGATAATCTCCATATTGATATCTTTGGGTGGGCATGCCTTGATCCAGGCTTGCTCTTCAAGCCTGGGAACAATCTTACTTTCTCCGCTACAACCCAGCTCCAGGGTGTTGGCGATGATATCCGCCAAATGGCAATTTGCCGCCTCATAAGGAAATGAAGATGCCTCGTTGGGATTGTGGTGGTGCTTCACAACATCCTGATAGATTAAATGTGTGGGGTCTGTATCTTTAACTCAGGCCCCCTCTTCATCTACCGCGCCCATTTCACGAAACTTTTTTTCCCGCGATTGGATCAACTCTTCCAAAGGAATCGCAGTTAGACGCTCAAGGTTTTTTCGAAGGGATTTTTTAAGCCGAATAGCGGCTTGTTTATGGTTACGGTGAGCTCCACCGAGAGGTTCGCGGATAATTTCATCAATTACTTTGAATTTCAAAAGATCATTAGCAGTGAGACACAAAGCATCAGCCGCCTGGGTGGTTTTACTTTTATCTCCCCAAAGAATCGAAGCACAACCCTCTGGTGAGATGACCGAATAGACAGAATGTTCAAACATCATAATATGATCTCCAACACCAATAGCCAAAGCTCCGCCAGAGCCACCCTCTCCTATAACTACACAAACGATAGGAACTTTCAATTGTATACAGCTAAACATATTTGTAGCGATTGCTTCTGACTGACCCTTCTCCTCAGCATCAACACCGGGATATGCACCCGGTGTATCAATAAAGGTGATAACAGGCAAACCAAACTTTTCAGCCATTTGCATGAGTCGAAGAGCCTTTCTGTAGCCTGCCGGTTGAGACATACCAAAATTCCGTCGTATTTTTTCTTCGTTATCTCTGCCTTTCTGGTGACCCACTACCATCACGGAACGGCCGCAAAACTTTGCCATACCGGCTACAATCGAAGGGCCATATCCCCCATGCCTGTCTCCATGAAGTTCGAAAAAGCCATCAAAGATCAGATTCAAATAGTCCAAGGTATATGGCCTGTCAGGATGCCTTGCCACCAGGGTTTTATCCCACCCCTTTAGATTGGAGTAAACCTCATGCTTCATCCGGCGCAGCTTTTTTTTGAGCTTCGCAATTTCATGGGTGATATCGCCAACACTGTCATACATGTTAGACATAGAAACCAGATCATGGATCTGAGTTTCCAAAGCAAAAATCTCGCGTTCAAATTCTAGGATCTGTACCATAAGTTTTCTTTAATGAGCATTTAAGTTTCAGGATCTTAACACAAAGCATTCGTAACTGCCATTGACCAGCCTGTGTCGAAAAAAGAATTACGTAGATATTAGTAGAAACCAAAAATTGGATGCATGAGGTTCTTCAGGTTACTCGACTCGTTTAAAGCCCGAGCCCCTTCAACGCCTATTTTATTTTGCCCCAGTTTTAAAGATTCAAGATTCGCGAAAAGCGGCGAGTTGGCGATCGCCTTGGCCCCTTCATCCCCAATACGATTAAAGTTTAGGTTTAGCGTCTTCAGTCTTTCAAGGTTTTGAGATTTTGCCAGCGCCTGGGCACCAGCATCGGAAATATTATTTTGGGAAAGATTTAATGACTCAAGCTTTTTGAATTTACCCGATTTAGAGAGTGCAATTACAGCCTCATCTGACAAGCTGTTATTTCTCAAATCTAAAGTTTCCAGCTCTGAAACATATGGAAAGTCGAGCAACACCATGACCCCAAAATCGCCTATCAATGCTTCACCAACTTGATTCAACCGGTCATTACGGTGGAGATCTTTAAACCACTCCATAAGTTGAAAACGTTTCCAGGCTTCTTTGCCGGTTTTCTCAATAGGGTTGTACGCCAACTGGATGCTGTGAAGATTGGGCAGTTTGCTTGAATGGGTAAGATCTATGGCGCCAGGGCCTTTTATCAGGTTATAGTTCAGGTTCAACTCAACCAATTGGTTCAGGTTTTCCGAGTTGGCGATAATCTTCGCCCCCTCATCAGTGATCTGGTTGTGATAAAGGTTTAGAGTTTTCAGATTTGCAAATAATCTGGAGTCAGCAATGAACTCAACTCCTTTATCAGTAATATAATTGTGTTCAAGATAAAGGGCTTCCAGGTTTTTCAAGTTGGGAGATTCAGCCAGAATACGAACACCCTCATCGCTAATATTAACCTTGTATAACACCAAAGTTTTAACTGAGCGCAATAGAGGAGATTGGGCAACTACAGCCACACCCGAGTCCCCCAGGTTTTTTTCGTTGATACGGAGTATTTTATCGTTACGCTTGAGTTTTTTGTGGATATACTTCTCAATAGAAGTTTCAGACATTAAGCCTGGAGTTGCACCAAGTGTAAAAACAAATAGTAAACCCAGAATAAAAATCTGCCTGTAGAATTTAAACATAATTTAATACAGTAGATAAAATGTTAACGATTCAGTAATAATAACAGCGGATATAATT
>WAHY01000003.1:7303-29872 GCA_009873635.1 Nitrospinota bacterium | reverse complement strand
TGGAGTTGCACCAAGTGTAAAAACAAATAGTAAACCCAGAATAAAAATCTGCCTGTAGAATTTAAACATAATTTAATACAGTAGATAAAATGTTAACGATTCAGTAATAATAACAGCGGATATAATTATTTTAACTGATTTTAACTTGAGGGTGATTTATTTTCAATTTGCTTTAATCGTACTTCAAGTTCGCGAATTTGCCGGACAAGCTCTGGAAGTTTCGGTAAAACAGTCACATATTTTTTCCATTCACCAAGTGGAACAGCAGGGTGTCCCCCATAAACATTGTTGCTTTCAATGCTTCTAAATGTTCCTGATTGGGCTGTAAGCGTAACCTGATCACCAAGCGTAACATGATCGGCAACCCCAACCTGACCGGCAAGCACCACGTGATGTCCCAGGGTACAGCTACCTGCCAGACCCACCTGAGCGACCAGAATGGAATGTTCTCCCACCGTACAATTGTGCGCAACCTGTACCAGGTTATCTATTTTTGTTCCCCTTTTGATGTATGTTGTCCCCATAGCCGCCCTGTCCACACAACTGTTTGCACCTATCTCGACATCATCTTCGATAACTACCCGGCCTATCTGGTTGATTTTGTAATGCTCTCCTTTTTCATCAAGAGTGTAACCAAAACCATCCGCGCCGATTACTACTCCGGAGTGAAGAATCACATTGTTTCCCAATTCCGTATCATGGTAAAGCGTCACATTTGGATAAATGACCGTATGGCTTCCTATCCGGCATCGATCCTCAATAACAACGCCGGGATAAATTTTGACATGGTCAGCAATTTCAACATCATCTCCTATGCAGACTCCAGCGGACAAAGTGACCTGCTCACCCATCTTGATATTTTTCCCCACCACTGCCGTGCCATGAACACCTGGCGCAGGCCGTTTATCAGGATGAAACTCTCTCAATATTCGGGCAAACGCAAGCTCGGGACTGTCTACAATGACCTGGCAAGCAAAGCTATCCACCTCTTCTTTTACCAGCACGGCAGAAGCCCCGGAACGGTTCAAAATATCAAGAAACTTTTTCTTAGCGAGGAAAGTAATATGTCCTTCCGCTGCCTGCTCAATACCCCGGATGCCGGTTATCTCAATTGAACCATCTCCTGTTAATTTTCCGCCAACCAATTCAGCGATCTTATCCAGCTTCATGGCTTCCCCTTTTTTAAGGTTTTACTTTATATGATCAGGTTCTGAGTTGTCGGGCCTACTTTACCATCAACCAGTTCCAACACCCGGTCCAGCTTTTTCGCAATCCTCTGACTATGTGTAACAATTATAAAAGTCTGGTTAAATTCCTGATTCAGTTTCCTTATCAAATCTATTAACTGGTCACTGGCATGATAGTCCAGGTTACCAGTAGGTTCATCAGCTAAAAGCAGGTCCGGTTGATTAATAAGACCTCTTGCAAGAGCTACCCGCTGGCTTTCACCCCCCGAAAGCTCCCCGGGTTTATGATGCATTCGGTCCTTCATCCCTACTTCTCGCAACAAGAATTCAGCCTTCTCTTTGGCTAAACGTTTGTCAACATTACTAATGAGTGCGGGAAACATCGCATTTTCCAATGCGGAAAAATCTGGCAGTAAATTGAAAAATTGAAACACAAAACCAATATGTGAATTTCGAAATTTCTCAAGATATCCTCTGGACTGGTTATAGATATCTTTTCCCTTAAACAGGACATTACCCTTCAACGGTTTATCGAGTCCTCCCAGAACATGCAACAGAGTGCTCTTACCCACACCTGATGCGCCAACGATTCCTAACACTTCGCCAGAAAGCACCTGGAGATTGGTCTGGGCCAGAACTTGTATCACTTCACGTTGAGTCGAGTAGCTTTTATCAACGTTAACAGCTTCAATCAGGCATTTTTTTTCTTCCGCGCCAGAACTCAAATCATTCATAGCGAAGTCCTTCTACAGGATCTATCCGCGAAGCTCGCCAGGCCGGGTATAGTGAGGCCAAAAAACAAATGAGAACAGAAAAAATAACAATGATAAATGAATCAAAATACTGGATTTCTGAAGGAAGCTTATCGAGATAATATACATCGCTTGGGAAAGCAGTAATGCCAAACAGGTTTTCAATAAAACCGACAATCTCATTCAAGTTTGGCACAATGGAAAAACCGCCAATACAGCCAATCACCGTTCCCGTAACGCCAATAATCAAACCCTGAAAACTGAAAATCTTCATGATGCTGGTCCGGGTGGCACCCATGGACTTTAGAATGGCGATTTCCTTACTCTTTTCCATAACCACCATAAACAAGGTACTAACAATATTAAAAGCCGCAACCAGGATAATTAGAATCAGGATGATGAACATCACAATTTTCTCTAAACGCAACGCTGAAAATAAATTCTTATTCATTCTCATCCAGTCCCTTGCGTAATAAGGAAAGCCCAGGCTATCCTGTATTTCCTTGGCCACTTGATCTGCCTTTTCTATATCTTTCACTTGAATTTCTATACCGCTGACCTTCCCTTTCATAGAGAAGAATTTTTGCGCGGCGTGTATTGAAATAAAAGCCAGGTTCGAATCATATTCAAACATGCCCGACTCAAAAAAACCTACCACTTGAAACAATTTAATTTTAGGAACCAAACCCATAGGTGTCACTCTTGAGGCGGGAGAAATCATCGACACCGTATCACCCCGTTGCACCCTCAATCGATGCGCCAGTTCCTTTCCCAAAATTATTCCCGCTCTACGGGATTTCCCCGATGCAGCTTTTGCAACTTCCAGCATTTCCAGGTTGCCCTGTATAAGGTTTTTCTCCAAATCAGAAACACCCGCTTCCCGCTCAGGATCCACCCCCCGCACTACAACTCCCGAACTATTACTGCCAAAAGTCAGCATCACCTGATTCAGAATAAAAGGAGCCGCGGCATTGACACCTTCCGCCTGCAAAATTGTTTTTATGATCGCCTCATAATCAGCCATCCCGGTCTGGGCGATATTAGTGACCACAACATGACTGTTTGTTCCAAGGATTTTATCCCGCAGGTCTTTACCAAACCCGGACATAACGGCAATAACAACTATCAATGCCATGACACCGAGGGCAACCCCGCCAACGGAAATCCAGGTATTGAGGGAAATAAACTTTTGTGCACGTTTGGCTTTTAAATGGCGCAGGCTGACGAAAAGTTCGTAGGACATATCAGGAGCGAATTAAAAAATGACCTGTTTGCTTTCCCGAATCAGGATTCTTTTTTTAATTGCGGGAAAAGTATTACATCTCTTATGGATAGGCTATTGGTCAACAACATTACCAATCTGTCAATCCCTATGCCTTCCCCAGCGGTAGGGGGCATGCCATATTCAAGAGCGCGGATAAAGTCGTTGTCCATCCAGTGAGCTTCTTCATCACCTGCCTGGCGCTCTTGAACTTGTTCTTCAAACCTTTGTTTCTGGTCTATCGGATCGTTCAACTCGGTATAAGCGTTAGCAATTTCTTTTCTGCCAACAAAAAGCTCAAACCTCTCGACCAGACTGGGGTCATCTTCTTTTTTCTTGGAAAGTGGTGAGAGCTCTATAGGATAATCGGTAATAAATACAGGCTGAACAAGCCTGGGCTCTACAAAGTGGTCAAATAGCTTAGCCAGTATTTTCACATGATGATCTTTCTTTTCAATAGAGACCTTATTCTGTAAAGCCAACTCTACTGCCTTATCGGGATTATCAAGAGCTTCTTCATCAACACCACCAATTTCAATCAGTGACTGCCTGAATGTGCAACGCTTGAACGGTTGTGAAAAATCAATTGTCACTTCCCGTGTTTCTCCATCTTCCTGTGAAGTATACGGAAACAAATAATTATTTTCAGGAAACACCTGCTTGCAAATATAACGAAACAAATCCTCAGTCAGGTCCATCAAGTCGTTATAGTCAGCATAAGCAGTGTAAAACTCCACCATGGTAAACTCGGGATTATGTTCTGTAGAGATCCCTTCATTCCTAAAGTTCCTGTTGATCTCATAAACCCTTTCGATACCCCCAACCACCAGCCTTTTCAGGTATAGCTCGGGAGCAACGCGAAGAAACAACTCCATATCCAGGGCGTTGTGATGAGTTTTAAAAGGCTTTGCAGTCGCTCCACCCGGTATTGACTGCATCATCGGAGTTTCTACTTCAAGATATTGACGTTCGTTCAAGTAATCTCGCAAGGCCTGGATGATACGGCTTCTGGCTACAAAAACTTTTTTAACATCAGGATTAACGATCAGGTCCACATATCTTTGCCGATACCTAAGCTCGACATCCTTAAGCCCGTGCCACTTTTCAGGAAGAGGTAGAAGCGATTTGGAAAGCAAGTCAACCTTGCTGGCGAACAGGGTCAACTCACCCGTTTTTGTTTTTGAAATCCTGCCTTCAACGCCAATGATATCGCCAACATCAAATTTGCTGAACATTTCATAAGCCGCTTCACCGAGTGAGGTTTTGTTTATGAATACCTGGATATCTCCTGACACATCTTTAATATTCACAAATGTAGTTTTACCATGCTTACGCCGGCTCATCATCCTTCCGGCAGTTATATATTCTGAGCTTTTCTCATCTAATTCTTCTTTGGATTTTTCAGAATATTTTTCAACAAGGGAGGCTATATTGGTGTTGATTTTAAATCGATTGATGTATGGGGAGACTCCCATCTCCCTAAGTTCATCGAGTTTTTCTCGTCTGAGTTTAACAAGTTGCCCTAATTCTTCCATATGATGCCAATTTTAATATGTTTGGAGAAGCTCCGGCAAAACCGGGGCATTGAACCCGGATACATATCCAGGCACAGTTTGGTAGGTTAATTAAAAAACTTTATCATCGGGCGAACTCTGTAAACCGGGTTTCTCGAACTACTGTAATTTTAATTTCTCCCGGATAGGTCACCTCTTTTTCAATTCTCTTAGCAACATCCCTTGCCAGAATGCTGGCCTCTTCATCACTCGCTCCAGAAGGCATAACAATGATCCTCACTTCACGGCCCGCCTGAATGGCAAATGTTTTTTGAACTCCCTTAAACGAGTCTCCAATCTCTTCAAGTTGGGTCATTCGTTTAATATAAGTTTCCAGCATTTCTCTCCGGGCACCTGGCCGGGAAGCGGAAACCGTATCGCCCGCCGCCACCAAAACAGCATAAGGAGATTCTGCCTCTTCATCCTCATGATGGGCTGCTATCGAATTGATGACAAAAGGATGTTCATTGTAACGCTTTGCTATATCAACTCCCAATTGAGTATGCGTTCCATCGGTCTGGTGGTCAATAGCCTTTCCTATATCGTGCAGCAACCCTGAACGTTTCGCCAGGGCCACATTTAATCCCAGCTCTCCGGCAATAGCTCCACATACAAAAGCCACCTCTTGCACATGTTCAAGCACATTTTGGGTATAACTGGTCCTGTATTTAAGTCGCCCCAATAACTTGACCATTTCCGGATGAATATTATCAATGCCAACATTCAAGATGGCCTGTTCACCGGCTTCTTGAATCTGCTGAGTGACCTCCTTCTTACACCGGTTGACAACATCTTCAATTCGCCCAGGATGAATCCGTCCATCGAGGGTCAGTTTTTCCAAAGCACGCCGTGCCACTTCGCGTCTGATAGGATCAAAGCCCGATAAAACCACAGCACCGGGGGTATCGTCTATTATCAAATCAATTCCTGTTGCTTGTTCCAGGGCGCGAATGTTTCTTCCTTCACGACCAATAATTCTTCCCTTGATATCATCGCTTGGCAACTCAACAACTGAAACGGTGCTTTCTGCCACATGATCTGAAGCAAGCCTCTGAACAGCCATGGTAATGAGCCTGCAGGCCTGCTCATCTGCAGTTTTCTTAATATTTTCCTCAATTTTTTTTACTTCACGGGCCGCATCCATCTTAGCTTCACCAAGGATCTTATTTTTGACCTCTTCTCTGGCCTTTTCAGCTGTATAGGAACCGATCACCTCAAGTTTTTTCAGCTCCTCCCGCACCAGGTTCTGGTATTCAAGCTTTTGCTGTTCAACTTCTTTTTCCTTGTCAGCAATTCTGTTGCCTTTCTCTTCAAGCTCTTTTTCACGGTTCAGATATTTTTGACTTTCGCTCTTGAGCTCCCGGTCTTTTCTTTCCAAATCATTTTCCAGACCGCGCAACCTTTCCCTTTCCGCCTTCATTTCTTTTTCAAGATCAGCCTTCATCACCAAGGATTTTTCGCGCGCTTCAATTTCCCCGGATTTCAGCTTGCTCGCCGCTTCCTGCTCTGCCTCAAGGAGTATTTTCTTTCTGCGCTCTTCAGCTTCCTTGATCTGGTATTCGGTAAATAATTTGCGCAAATAATATCCAACAGCGTAACCAATCACCAAAGCAACAGACATCCCCAGAATCAGGGTTATAAAATTAACCTTAATGGTGGTAAAAATATGCATAGTAAAACCTCAATTAAAAACTAACTGATCCAAATTGTTTCGAATCAACAGCTTATCGTGTCATTTTCGGTAATTATCGTTTGTACCTTTTCATCCCAGGAGTCCTGAGGAATCGAGTCTACAACCTGGAAATCATAGGCTACTCCCAACCGGAGCGCACCCTCAGGCAACTGCTTGAACAACCAGTCAAAATAACCTCCCCCATAACCGATTCTTGCCCCGGAACGATCAAACGCCAAACCTGGAGCAATAACAGCATCAACATTTGCTGGCGACACCACTTTGGAGTTTTTTCTGGAAGGCTCTCGAATATCATAAGAACCCAATTCAAACTCCTGATCCATATCAGTTATTTCGCATACTTCCATTCGCCTTTCCCTCTTGATTAACCTTGGAACATATACTTTCTTGCGGTCATTGAGGGAACGCATGATTATTTCATCGGTTCTAACTTCATTGCCAAATGATAAAAAAAACAATACATTCTGGCAGGACGAAAATTCCTTGTTTGCAAACAACCTGTCTTCTATAGCCCGGCTTGAATTTAAAACATCATCCAGGGTCATCGCATCACGTTTGCGTCTCATATCCTGACGGATCGCGAACTTATCCATTTTCATGGAGGAAAAATCCATCTTCCGGACCCAGTTTTATTTTCAGGATATCGTCAGGCTACAGAACCACCAATAAACCTATTGACAAAGTTTAAAAGGGAAACATTACTAAACCGACCGAAACCGGCAAAGGGGAGGCAAGGCAGAAAACACCACCCTATAGGGCAGGACAGACCTTGTGTGGGTATATCAAAAAACGAAATAGCTCTTCCTATTCCGCTCATATTTCTCTCCCAATTGGGGTCCGACTCTGATCATGCTGGAACCGGATATATATTCAGGCTCGGTCAGGCCAGTTTATAGCCTGCTAAAGCTCTTAAACATTATAGAAGTCTCCCCGTATATGCCGCGCAAAAACCATTTTTTGAACCTGTCAAGGACAGGTGGGGCATCCGTGAGCTGCTTTAGGCTTCCTCCTTTTTAGAAGGCCTGCACACCACAGCCGATCCATCAACCCCTTTTACAAACTGTTGGCTCAAGAAATTAAATTCTTACTCGAACACAACAGGGAGACAGTACATCAAATCCGCCCCCATCCTAGCACAAAGGCCAGGGTCTCTCAAGGGCTATATGTCGCGCACAATGACTTATCTTTCAATGCCTTGTAGCTCTTTATCAAGCTCGGAAACCAATTGCTGGATTTTCTTCCCTTCCTCCTCTTCTCTAACTACAGACTGGCCTTTCAATTCCAGCAGTTCCTGCGCAATATTCAGAGCCGCCAGGATCGCCAGGTCCAGGGTGGAAGTTTTACTTCGGGCAGTGGCCAGTTCTTTCATTCTCGAGTCTACGTATTCAGCCACTTCTTCAGCTTTCACTTCAGATGAAGAGCTTTTCAAGCTGTAAGTTTTCCCATAAATCTGGATTTTTTTACTGCTTGCCATTTTCAGTTCAATCCGTTTAGTTTTTTCAGCATATTTTTGACTCTACTCATTCAATAGCAGGACATCTTAAATTCAACCTGCTCAGGTTAGATCAAACTTCTGTAAATTATCTAAAAGGGTTTGAACTTTTGCCCTTATAATCTTTCGGTCTTTTTCATTCTTGAGGTTTAACGATTCCAATTGGGAAATTCGGTCCTGTGAGTTTTGGCTCATCTTGCTTTCTTCAACCAAAACTTCCTTATCACGGATGAGTTGCTCCACTCTCCGGGATAATCCGAGATTTTCTTCCTTAAGTCGGCGGAATTCTCCCAACAAGGCTGACACACTTTCTTCCAATTGCTGAATATCCGGTTTAGGCATGGCAGAATCGTAGCACCGGGGTATTAGAGTGTCAACAATCGCTTATTCCCTTAATGATGCACCAAGCTGTTTCTCTAAACTCTGAACGATTTTTTCAAATAACGGAGTTACTTCATCATCAGAAAGCGTCCTTTCAATAGATTGAAAAGACAATGCAAAAGTGAGGCTTTTTTTATCGGCTTGAATCTTCTTTCCTTCGAAATGATCGTAAAGTTCGACCTTTTGAATCAAAGGACTGCCTGTTTTATAGATCAAATCTGAGATCTGTTGTGATGTGACCGATCGGTCTACAAGAATAGAGATATCACGGTAGGTCTCAGGATATTTCGCTATGGGTTGAAATCGTCGAGTGGCGGAGGCGGCATCTTCCAGAACCCTAAGGTCGATTTCAAGGGCATAAACATTATCCTCGCCTATTTGACCCAGATAACCCAACTCCTTATCTTCCACTTTGATTCGTACTGATTTTCCCGCCACCAAAAACGGACTGTTATCAGGTAATGCTTCCAACTTTAAATGGAAATGACCAACAAGTGTTTCCAGAACACCCTTGAGATCATAAAAGTCATACTCTTTGCCCCTCTGTTTCCAGGGGGTGAGTTCATAAGGACCCATTACAATGGCGGACAACACTGCTTTCTCTATACGGTTTCCAGAAGCCCCCAGATAATAGATGCTACCTGCTTCAAAAAACTTGAGGGGTTTCTGTCCCTTGTTTAAATTGAGCGAGGCCGTTTTCAATAAACCGGGAATCAAACTGGTGCGCATAGTGTCGTGCTCTGAGCTAAGTGGATTTTTCAAAGCGATGACACGGTCTTCTTCCCTGGCAAACGCGATTTTAAACTTTTTCGCATCTTCACTTTCGATAAAACTGTAATGGACCGTTTCGGAAAACCCGGAATAGCAGAAAACTTCCCGTGCTTTTTTGATAATCTTTTGCAGGGCAGGAATTTTCACCGGTCTTACCTGCGCCACTGGAAAAACCGTATCTACCTTGTCATAACCATCAATCCTTGCAATTTCTTCGATCAGGTCGACCTCACGCAAAAGATCGGGACGAAAACTCGGAATTTTTACCTGCATGGTTTCTGATGTTTCTGTCATCTCCATTCCCAAACGAGCAAGCAAACCCTGAACCTGTCCAGGGTTAAAGCTTGTGCCTAAAAGCTGGTTCACCCTGCTCACTCTTAAAGGAATTATTATTGGATTTCCCTCGCCAGGATAAATATCCACTCTTCCTGAACAAATATCTCCACCCGCCAACTCTTTCATCAATAAAGCTGCTCTTGCCTGGGCACTCACTACTCCGTTCAGGTCCACTCCGCGCTCAAAGCGATAGGAAGAATCCGACCTCAAACCATATTTCTTTGACCCTTTTCGAACTGTAACCGGATCAAAACAAGCACTCTCCAAAACTATATGGCGGGTAGACTCTGAAACCTGACTGTTGGTTCCACCCATTATCCCTGCTAATGCCACTGGTTTTTCTCCATCAGCTATAACCAACGCATCCTGATCCAGCTTTAACTCTGTCCCATCCAGACTGAGGAAGGATTCACCTTTATTGGCCCGCCTTATAATGATTTTATTGTCCTTCAATAAATCCTTATCAAAGGCATGCAAAGGTTGACCGTACTCCATCATCACAAAGTTAGTGACATCAACAATATTATTAATTGGGCGCAGACCTATAGCCGTCAATCTGTCTTGCAACCACTTAGGAGAGGGTCCCACCTTTATATTTTCTATGACCAGGGCACAATAACGTGGACATAGTTTCGGTTCCTGGTTCTCAACTGACACACGATCTTCAACCGCAACCCCACCGGATTTCTCAGCAAAGGTTTTTAACGGGTCGGACAATTTCAAAGACTTATTCAATAAAGCCGATACTTCACGGGCCACACCAATATGCGACAAACAATAACCCCGGTTGGGCGTCACATTCAGTTCAAGCACATCGCTTTTTTCACCGTCAGGCAACTCAACGGTTTCATGGCTTTCTATTTCCAACCCTGCCATGGTCAGGACGTGACCCAACTCATCTGCCGGGACATCGATTTCGGTATATTCTTTCAACCAGTCAACTTGTACTTTCATAAAATTCTCTAAGGGTGTTCCCTTTACAATTCAAATTTTCTCGAATTATTTTTCAATAGTTTCCCACCTGCAATCCACCGCATCTGGGGGATTATATGTGAACCTTCAATAAAAATCCACCGGACACAAAACCAACCGCACTAGCGGAACCGGAATTCACCCAACAAATAATCCTTTTCCCTTTTCATTTGATTAAACAGGAGGGCTTTTTTCTTCCATCCTGGTATTTTTTCCTTTCCAACTCCAGATTTTTCAGCAAGAACAATAAGGTTTCTATAAATAACCGAATCGGCAGGATCCACCAGAATGGCTTTATTCAGCAAAACCCGCGCTTCCTCATATTTGCCACGGTCTGTCATCAAGGCTCCAAGGTTATTCATTGCACGGGAGTGTTGAGGGTTGATGGCAAGCGCCTGGCGGTAATGTTTTTCCGCACATTCTTCGTCTTCAATCAATTTGCAGTGGTAACCCGCCTGCAGTTGGACAGAAGCATTTTGAGGATATTGGTTAGCGATTCTCCGCCAATAAGAATAGTCACTGGCATAGACAAAGGTATGCAGAAAGGATAGGGAGCCGAGACAAAAAACCAAACCCGAAGCGATTAAATTTACCAGGTTTTTTCTTCGTTGATTTTGCCCAAAACTCTCCAACCATAAAGAAACCACAACAATCACAGCCATTGAAGGTAGATAAAGATACCTGTCCTGCCTAATAGTGTTTATAGGAACAAGATTGGAAACGGGAAGGAGCCATAACAAAAACCACCCTATCGCGAAAACACGAATTGGGCACGAACGATAATTCCTGACCACAAAAAAACAAATTGCAAAAAAAAGCAGATAAGACAAAACAGACTGCATGCCAGACAAAGAGATGCCGCTAAACAAGTATCTGGGGGACAGCTGAAAAGGAAAAAACAAACAAACCAGATAATCCCAATATGTTCGAAAGGTGTAAAATAATGAGACAAAAAAACTACCACCCATATATTCACTGATGCCCCCTACAGCTCCCTGAGAAGCTATCGTCGCCAACCCTGCAAGGAGGGAAAGCAAAAAGAAAGGGGCTTTTTCTAACACCATCACCTTTCTCTTCAACACCAGAACATCCAGCAATACAAAAATACAAGGGAGCATCACAGATATGGATTTACTCATCAACGCAAGAACGAAGGCAGCCAGGCATGAGTAAAAATAGAACCTGCGGGACCCTTCACTCATAGCATGGCGCAAATAAAACCACAGGGACAGAAGAATAAACAGCGTTGAAAGCAGGTTCTTCCTTTCTGATACCCAGACTACGGACTCGACCTGCACAGGATGCACGACAAAAATCATAACGCTCATCCAACAAGCTCTTTCAGGCACTGACAACAAACGAAGAATCAAATATAACAGGCAAGCATTCAAAGAATGAAGAATAACCTGGGTCAGGTGATAGCCAAATGGCTTAAAGCCCCACCAGGTAAAATCCCAGGAATAAGAAAGCAAATTAACAGGAAGATAATCTCCATAATGCAGGTTGGAAAAAATAGCCGCTGTATTTGCCAAAGAAATTTCCTGCAGATAAGGGTTGCGGAATATATACGCCGAGTCATCAGAGTTGATCAGAAAATAAAAATCCAGAGAAACAAAATAGACCGCGAAGCTGGTAAGACAAATACACAGGAAGGGCATTGCCCAATCTTTAACCTTGGAAGACATCAATAGAACTCTGGGTTTCATCTGTTAAATAAAAAGCTGTGCTCCCTGCAATATTAACAACGTCAATTAAATTATGCCATGTGTTCCTTCCCTATGAGGAATGACCTGCGCATGATAGAGTATGCTCAATAAAAAATTTATTTCACCGCCATGAAGTTGACTGAAGATAAAATTCTCTCGATGATAAGAAAGAAGATCCCGCGACCTATGAAAGTTGCTGAACTTTCCCGGCAACTGGGCATTCCCGAAACCCAGAAACGTGAGTTCCGCAATCTCATCAAGGAAATGGCTGGGGGAGGATCCCTGATCAAAATTCGTGGCGGTCGCTATGGACTTCCTGATGAGATGAATCTCGTCACAGGCAAACTGCACGGACACCCCAACGGTTTTGGGTTCGTCGTCTCCGACCATCCACATGAAGAAGACGATGTGTACGTCAACCGCCGCCACATGAACGAAGCCATGCACAAAGATCATGTAGTCGTACGCATAAAATCGGAAAGGGCACCAGGAAAACCTCAAGGCAGGATCATACGTATTCTTCAACGCAATACCACACATATCGTCGGCACCTATGAGACATTTGGAAGAGACGGCTGGGTCATCCCTACCGAAGAAAAATATTTTCATGATGTTTTTATTCCCGGAAAAAATCGAAAGGGAGCCAGGAACGGGCAGGTCGTCCACGTAGAAATAGAAACCTTTCCGACCAAACACAAACCACCGATTGGTAAAGTGCTGGAAGTAATAGGCTCCTCCAACGATCCTAATGTCGAGATTCAATCCATTTTCAGAAAACACGGAGTACGCCAGAGCTTTTGCCCGGAGGTTCTCGATGAGGCAAGAGAAGTTGGAGCAGAAAATCCCTCAGAATATTTAAAAGGGAGAAAAGATTTTTCAAAACTTCAAACCTTTACCATTGACGGGGAACGGGCAAAGGATTTTGATGATGCGGTATCTTTGGAACGCCTGGGAAAAGGATACCGGCTTGGTGTCCACATCGCCGATGTCAGCCATTTCGTAAAAGAGAACTCTCTGCTCGATCAGGAAGCCCTGGAAAGGGGAACCAGCATTTATTATGCTGATGGTGTTATCCCAATGCTTCCTGAATCACTGTCCAATGAGGCTTGCAGCTTAAAACCTCAAGAACCCCGCCTGACAGTCAGTGCCATCATGGACTTTGATGACGAAGCCAACTTTATTTCAGGAACACTTCATCCTTCAATTATCAAAAGTCAGCGCCGGTTCACCTATACCGAAGTCCATCAAATTCTGGAAAAAGGAGGTGGTGATCCATTTCTTTCTACCCTGCGAGACATGCATCAACTAAGCCAGCTTATGAGAAACAAAAGATTTCAAAACGGCAGTGTCGACTTCCAGGTACCAGAGCCGGAAATTCATATGGACCACACCGGTCATGTCGAGAGCATAAGCATCAGGGAACATAACACCGCCCACGAACTGATTGAAGAGTTCATGCTGGCCGCCAACCAGTTTGTCGCACTGAGTTTGCACGAAAGGGGCATACCCTCTATCCACAGAATCCATGAAGCACCCGACCCTGCCCGGCTTACCGAATTCAACGAGTTCGTTGACACGTTCAAACTACGTCTCCCGTTACCAGCCCGATCATCCGACCTACAGAACCTGGTACAAAAACTTAAAGGTCACCCGGAAGAACGAGTCGTCAACACCCTGCTCCTACGGACTATGAAAAAGGCACGCTACTCAGAAACCGACCCTGGCCACTTTTGCCTGGGCTTTCCTCATTATGCCCACTTCACCTCACCTATCCGGCGTTATCCCGATCTGTTTCTGCACAGGATCATCAAGAAATATCTGAAACGAAAATGTTCACCAAAAGAAAAGAAAGCGTTGTTGTCTCAACTTACCGAGATCTGCGAACAATCAACCAGTATGGAAATTCAAGCTATGTCGATAGAGCGGGAAGCCATTGACCTTCGCCGTGCTCAGTTCATGGCCGATAAGATAGGCAAAACCTTTCACGGTACTATTTCAGGAGTTACAGGGTTCGGTTTTTTTGTAGAATTGCAAGAGGTATTCGTTGAGGGTCTAGTCAAAATTTCTAGTATCAAAGATGACTATTACATCTTTATTGAAACTGAACACCGACTCATAGGGCAAAGGCGGCACCGCAGTTTCCAAATTGGAGATAAAGTTAAAGTGCGAGTCGCCGCCGTTGACCTGGGACAAAAACGTATCGACCTCACCGTTCTCCTCTAAGCCTGGCGCCAATGGTCAAGACTCTTTTGCGTTATTAAAACTTTAAAGCTGTGAAATATTAACTTCTTACCGGCTCCCGCCAAATTCAGCCTCACTTTTAAATTCTGATAATTTAGCCTAGTCTTATTCGATTTTGGGATATATTTTATACCCGCCCTTTAAAAAGGAGAGGAATGATCCTATCTACTTTGGTTTGGCAAAACTTTTTCCAGCTACAACAATAATTGCTAGCGATGCCACCTGTCCTGCCATTGTTCCTGGCTTATATGAGCAGGGTTTGCGGATAATTCCCTCTCACAAGGCAATTCTTTGGGCCAGTTTATTACCGCTTTGCGAATTACTTCTGGCATTGTTTCACTTCTTATGGTGAATTCACCCTGGTCATTGTTGAAACAGAGGGTTTAAGGTTAAAAACTATTCTGTATATTAGCTATAACCCTCAGTAACTGAGACTATAGAGTAAGTCAATAAAGAAATGCGCAAACCTCTCCCTGGTAGGGAGGCAGTTAATAATAGCCCATTAAGATGAGATAACTTTTTTCCAGCCCGGCCCAACCAATTAAGCAGAGTCCAGTGTCTCGCAGGTTGCCTAACTACTGATAGTTGTGGTTTGGGTAATTATTTGGTATAAAAATAGTTTTCATTAACCCTTTTAATGGCACTAACTATTATGGCAAATGTAGAAAAACTGCAGGAACACCTCAAAAATGCCAAATCCAAACTGGCAGAATACAAAGGAACCGAAGCTGAAGTCCGCAAACTGAAAAAGAAAACCAAACGGCTGGCTAGAAAGGCCAATAAAGTTACTGCTACCGAGAAAATGGCAGAATTGAAAAAGAAAAAGAAAAAAGACCGTAAGGAAGGTTCTTCAGATTCATAAACAAAATATAAAAGTCCTATGGAAATTTGAAAAAATTCCACGGAGGTGCGTGTGTCTTTTGATATTGAAAATATTGCCGCTTTGGCGCGGTTAAAATTGACTCCTGAAGAAAAAATCAGGCTTGCTGGCCAAATGGGGACAATTCTCGAATATATAGAAAAGCTCAACGAACTGAATACGAATGAAGTAGAACCAACAGCACATGTTTTAGGAATCAACAACGTGTTTCGCGAAGATGAACCGACTACAAAAGCTCTCGCTGATCACAACTTGATTTCCGATTCACCCGCACACAATAAAGGGCACTACGAAGTACCAAAAATCATATAAGTAATACTATAATCAGCAAATCTAGGCTGTTTCGGCTTAGCCTTTTACAAACTTATTCTCCAAAGCCCAAATGCATCGCACAACCATCACACAGGCACGCGAACTTCTGAGAAACAAAAAGCTAAGCTCTGTGCAACTGACCGAAGCTGTGTTCAATCGCATCGATCAGGTCGAAGACAAAGTCAAAGCATTCGTACACCTAATGAAAGAGAAAGCCCTGCAACAGGCAAAGGATGCTGACAATCGTATTGCAGCAGGAGAAGAAGCACCGCTTTTAGGAATTCCCATAGCATTGAAAGATTTAATCTGCACAGAAGGCAGTCGCACCACCTGTTCTTCGAAGATTCTCGACCAGTTTATTTCGCCGTACAATTCTACCGTAACCGAACGGTTAAATCAGGCCGGGGCTGTGATCGTAGGTAAAGCCAATATGGATGAATTTGCCATGGGCTCATCAAACGAAAACGCTCACCATCATCCGACAAGAAATCCTTGGAACCTGGAACGGGTACCCGGAGGTTCCAGCGGTGGTTCTGCAGCCGCTGTTGCAGCACACGAATGTGTTGCCGCCCTAGGTAGTGATACCGGTGGTTCCATCCGTCAACCTGCCAGTTTTTGCGGAGTAACAGGATTAAAACCCACCTATGGCCGAGTATCCCGTTTTGGGCTCGTAGCCTTTGCTTCATCCCTCGACCAGATCGGACCCTTAACAAAAACTGTAGCCGATGCTGCTATTTTAATGAACGTAATAGGTGGTAAAGACTCGCGCGATTCCACTTCTGCTGATGTTGCGCTCCCAGATTTTACACAGGCTTTACAGAAAGATGTAAAAGGTATGAAACTGGGAATCCCAAAAGAATATTTCACCGGGGGAATCAACCCTGAAGTTGAAAAAGCAGTGCAGGAAGGTATTCGTACTCTTAAATCGCTGGGAATACAAACAGTAGAAGTTTCTTTGCCGCATCTGGACTACGCCGTGGCCACCTACTACATCATCGCCTGTGCAGAAGCCAGTACCAACCTTTCACGCTATGACGGAGTTAAATATGGTTATCGTACCGGCAAGTCTGACAACCTTGTCAACATGTATGAAAACACCCGTGAGGAAGGGTTTGGCGAAGAAGTTAAACGACGGATTATTCTTGGCACCTTCGTACTTAGTACCGGTTATTACGACGCATATTATCTGAAGGCCCAAAAAGTTCGGACATTGATCAAAAAAGATTTTGAAAACGCATTGAAACAATGTGATGTCATTGCCTCGCCAGTCACCCCCTACCCAGCATTTAAACTTGGGGAAAAACTGGATAATCCTTTACAAATGTATCTGGCGGATATTTATACAATCTCCAGTAATCTTGCCGGTATACCCGCAATGTCTATACCATGTGGCTTTGCAGAAGGACTTCCTGTTGGTCTCCAGTTAATGGGAAAACACTTTGGTGAAGAAAGTCTCATTACAGTTGGACACCAATTCCAAAAAGCTACAGACTTTCATTCCCAAGAAGCACCCTTATAGTCAAAAGTATACTTCATATATATCCTATTGATCTACGCCAAATAAGTCGGCATTAATTTTTTCGGAAAGCTCTTCGACAAACAGCTCTAAATAATGCGAACATACCGCAGATGTATGTGGTTGGATAAGAACGCTATCAAACTCCCATAAAGGGGATGACTGAGGTAGTGGCTCCTCCTCAAACACATCAAGATAGGCTCCCGCAATTTCACCCGTTCTTAAAGCCTTAACCAAGTCTGCCTCTTTATAGGCATTGCCTCGACCCACATTATATAAATAGCAAGTTCTCGGCAAAGCCTTGAAATGTTTTGTTTGTAGTATTTTAGACGCCTCGTTTGGCAAAGCACATATCAGGTGATCAGTTTCCGCAAAAACATTTTCCCAGTTTTCAAAAGTTAGGACTCTATCTGAATCTGAAAAAAATGCCGGTATAGATGAAACAGGGTTTCTTTTGATTCCAGTGATACAGCACCCAAACGGCTTAAGACGCTCAGCAATCACTTTACCGATTCTTCCAAACCCTAAAATGGTAACCCGACTTTTATACAGGGACTGTAATCTTCCAGAAATTTTAACTCGAGCCCATTTTTTCTGTTTCTGCATAGCGACTGACAAAGGAAAAGACTTCAAAAAGTACATCATGGCCCCGACAACAATTTCAGCCATCACAGCTCCGTGGAAACCTCCATATAAAACCTGAGGGCCATTGCCTGCTTTGATTTCAATCCAGTCATTTCCTGCAGCAGGTGTGGCAATGAGCTTTAATTGTGGTCCAAGACCAAGCCATTCCTCCTTGAAAAACCAGACAATCACCGCCTCAGACTTGGGTAGGCGTTCCTTAAACTCTTTGGAGTTCATGCAAATTTCTACTTTCAAGCCTGGAACGAGCTTTTCTAGTAATACCTGATGCTGAGGCCGAAAATTCCAAGCATCTACATGGGAGTGAGTTAAATAAACCAAAATATTTTTAATCATCATTGTCATCCCAATAAAAAACTAAATCATCGACATACTCGAATTTTCATTTACATTAGAGCAAAATCTTCCCCTTGTTTTCTGGCTGACAGAACAATTATGTCTTACAGAAAGCAATTGGATAATCGTTGATTAACTGTGCATTTAAGTTAACACTTTTATCCAATATCATAACCACCCAAAACTCTTCCACTTTGAACAAAGTTTGTAACTTACTAAAAAATATGAGGTTATGTAGCGCGACGGATTTTGGTCTGATTTTTGCTTTATTTAACTAAGTAACAATAATTATTTACTAAATTGGAGCAGGATCATGACACGAACTCAGTTAGTGAAAAAGTTATCGCTACGAATGAATGTTACAAAAAAAGAGGCCGAACTTTATTTAACAGCTTTTTTGGATGCAATCATGGAAACACTACATAAAGATGGTCGTGTGGTAGTTCAAGGGTTTGGTTCTTTTAGACTTGGCACATATAAAGCCAGAGTTGCAAAAAAACCATTAACGGGAGAATTGATTGATCTACCAGAACGCCATAAACCTAAATTTCATGCTGGCAAAGAACTAAGAGAGTTAGTAAATGCAGAAATGAAACAGGAAGAAAAGCTCGAAGCTGTGATAGAACAATTAAGACTTACAGAGCCTTCTATAGCAATACAATTAAGGTAGATCAGACTCTTTACTCAACTGAAATATTTTTTAGCTCCCCACACTTATGATATGATGAAACGTGTTTGCTTCAATTCTAAATCCAATTTAGGAGCCTGTTTGCTTAATGAGCGAAAGCATGCCCAATGGTAGGGATACTTGTAGCAAGTGTGGTGAAAAAAGCATCCTCAAAGGTGAGATTAGCTTGAGGACAAGTAAGGATAAAGAATTGATTATGGTGGTTCGACAGGACCACGGTGTCGAGAAAAGTGTCCCCCTGCAACCCAGCATCTGCTGCCAATGCGGTTTCGTGGATTTTTATGTGCAAGACCCAAGTCACTTGAAAATTTGCTCTGAAGATAAACCCATAAACCCCGACTTCAAGCAACGCCCTCTCCTGGAATCTGATTTTTAAAATCTCTCCTTTATTTGTTCATCGTTATTATTATTTTCCTTTTAGCTGATGATAATTCTTGTGTGACACCCATTTTTGCGCCAAAATGGGAGCGAAGTCTGAAAGTGCCTGCTCTAATTTTTATTAAATTGAGTAATCCCGTTCTTTTTCCGCCTTATGGCCAGACCTTCTAAAGATGAAATTCATTACCTGCTGCTGAAGCTCCATTCCCTTACAGGAATAGTTCCCATAGGAGCTTTCCTGGTCATTCATTTAAGTGTCAATTCCCTTCGTACTGTGGGAGTATGGCCCTATCAACTCAGCATAGATGCGATCAACAACCTTCCCTTCCTCCTGGTAATAGAAATAACTTTTATATATATCCCCATCCTGTTCCATTCAGTGATGGGTTTTTATGTCTCGAGCCTTGCCAAAACCAACGTACATCGATACAGGTATCCCCGAAACGGACTCTATACCTTACAGAGGATTTCTGGTGCAGTGGTTTTTGTTTTTCTGATTTATCACATGGGAACAACGGTGGCACCAAAACTATGGGAGGGCAAACACCATTTTGAGGCGGCTCCTTTCCTCATTGATATTTTAAATGGTGAGTTTCAAACCTGGCAGGGAATGGTTGTTTATACTATTGGTATTATCTCAGCGACATTTCACTTCAGTAACGGACTGTGGGGGTTTTGTGTTTCATGGGGTATTTTAATTGGAGAGAACGCCCAGAAAAATGGTGCTATCGTTTTCGCAGCGATGGGCCTGGCTTTGACAGTATTAGGCATATCCACCATAGTGGAGTTTAATATGAACCCTGTTCCAGTAGAAGCAACGGCACCAAGGTAAAAGATGCTAAATCGAAAGAAAAAAATTGTCATTATCGGAGGCGGGTTAGCCGGGTTAGCCCTGGCTATGAAGTTTTGCGAGCGTAACGGTGAGGTGACCGTCGTTTCATACCAGTCGTTAAAGAGATCCCATTCCGTTTGCGCACAAGGTGGCATCAATGCAGCCATTGACGCAAAGAACGAAGGCGATACTCCGGAAAAGCATTTCTATGACACGATTAAGGGGGGAGACTTTCTGGCCCACCAGCCTCTGGTACGAGACATGTGCTACCAGGCTCCCGCTATCATCCACTTGATGGACAGGATGGGTGTAGCGTTTAATCGCACCGGCGAAGGGCATCTCGATTTTCGACGATTCGGTGGCACTCTTTATAATCGAACCGCATTTGCCGGGGCAACAACTGGACAACAACTTGTGTACGCGCTTGATGAACAAGTGCGACGTCATGTGCATGATGGTGCTGCCAAAACATTGGAGTGGCACGAATACCTTGGAGCCGTTCTTGATTCTGAAGGAATTTGCCGCGGTGCAGTGATTCAGGATCTAAGAACCAGCGAAATTTTTACCTTGCCGGCAGATGCTGTGGTGTTAGCCAGCGGCGGACCGAGCCAGGTGTATGCAAGATCAACCGCCTCTTTTGTTAGCACAGGAGCCGCCGCCACAACCGCTTATCTGCAAGGTGCTAAATACGCAAATGGAGAATTCATTCAGATTCACCCCACAGCTATTCCCGGACAGGATAAGCTCCGGCTAATGAGCGAGTCAGCCCGAGGTGAAGGTGGGCGTGTGTGGGTGCCTCGTGATGCCAACGATAAACGTGAGCCTAAAAAAATCCCTGAGAACGAACGCTATTATTTTCTCGAAGAAAAGTACCCTCTGTTCAAAAATCTCGTTCCCAGAGATGTTGCCAGCCGGGAAATCTATGACATTGTCTATAACCAGAATCTAGGGGTGGGCGGAGAGCCTATGGTTTATCTTGACCTGACCCATAAGTCGAGAGAATTCCTGGACAACCGACTCGGCGGTATCATGGATATCTACAATAAGTTTACCGGTGTTGATCCGCGTGAAACTCCCATGAAAATATTTCCTGCGGTGCATTACTCAATGGGAGGATTGTGGACAGATTACGGACCAGACAGCAATGGACTGGTAGACCACGGATCTCCACGGAACCAGATGACTTCCATTAAAGGATTATTTGCGGCTGGAGAGGCAGACTACCAATACCATGGAGCCAACCGGCTGGGCGCGAACTCATTATTGAGCTGCATATACACAGGATTAATGATGGCCCGGGGTATCATGAACTACACAGACTCCCTTGAAAAATCTGTGGACGATATCTCTTCCACTGTCTTTGACGACACCCGTAAACACTGGCAAAACCGGTTCCAGGACATAAAAAAAATGGACGGCCCGGAAAACCCCTACAAACTGCACCAGGACCTGGGAAACATCATGCTGGCAAATGTTCTTATAGTTCGTGATAATAAATCTCTGGAAAAAGCCTGGCATTCCATCAGCGATATTGAAACCCGTTTCAAAGAAGTCAAATGTCTGGACACGCATGACTGGGCTAACCCTACACCCAGCTTCATCAACCAGTTATATTGTATGATTCATCTTTCAAAAATCATTACGAAAGGTGCATTGATGAGGGACGAGTTCAGGGGAAGCCACTACAAACCGGATTTCGATATAAATCAGCCCAAAGATTTTGATCCCCATGAATACATCGACTATCTGGAACAAAAACAATATGGCGAAGTGTCTGAAGAGAAATTTCCAAAAGGGCACCTTGATTACATGAAACGATTCGAAGAAAATAACGCAAAATGGCTTAAAACAACGGTGGCCCAGCATAAAGATAATGAGCCGGAAATCACCTATGAAGAGGTCAACACATCGCTGGTAACACCGCGACCACGAAAATATGATTGAACGCTATGACTGAGAAAAACATAATTTTAAAGATAAGACGTCAGGACTCACCTGCGTCCGCTGCTTACTGGCAGACCTTTGAGGTGCCCAACAGACCTCATGCAAATGTCATTTCGTGCCTGATGGAAGTTCAAAGAAACCCGATAACAAAAGATGGCAATATAGTTGCACCGGTTACATGGGATTGTAATTGCCTTGAAGAAGTATGCGGGTCCTGCACCATGCTCATCAATGGCCGTGTTCGGCAAGCCTGTACAGCTCTGGTAGACCATTTAGATAGTACTATTGTCCTGGAGCCCATGTCCAAATTTCCTGTCGTGCGTGATTTACAGGTTAATCGCGAACGTATGTTCGACAACCTGAAAAAGGTAAAGGCATGGATCGAAATTGATGGAAGTCATGACATTGGGGAAGGTCCGATCATGCCGGACCAGGACCGCGCCAAACGTTATGTCATGTCAGAATGCATGACTTGCGGGTGTTGTCTGGAAGCCTGCCCTCAATTCACGAAAGATAATTCTTTTCTGGGAGCCGCTACTTTCAGCCAGGTTCGACTGTTCAATTTGCATCCCACTGGTGCTATGCAAAAAGAGGAAAGGCTGGAAGCTGTTATGGGAGAAGGTGGAATAACCGATTGTGGAAATGCCCAGGTTTGTGTTGAGGTGTGCCCCAAAAATATCCCTCTTACTGAGTCGA
>WAHY01000003.1:3735-7206 GCA_009873635.1 Nitrospinota bacterium | reverse complement strand
GATCGCTGATATTGGCCGTCAAACCACCTGGCAGGCAATAAAAAACCTCTTCACCAAATAAGGGTTTTTTATTTAAAACCCTTACTCAGTTTGTTATTATTTAAGCTGCTAAATCACCGGTTTGTTTTAAATTCATAAATGAGGAATATATAATGAAAGTCTCCCTTGCCAGCGCAATGGGTACCTGTTTTGGAGTTCGCGATGCAATTGACCTTGCCATGTCTCCAGAATTCCATTCCGACCTGACAATCGTAGGTCAATTAGTCCACAACCCCCAGGTCAGCGAATCTTTAAAACAAAACGGGGTCTCACTCGTACCCGGAATTGAAGAAATAGACCAAATCAGAACCAAAAAAGTCATGATCACAGCGCATGGAGCGGCTGAGAAAACCAAAAAGCAATTACACGATGCGGGTTTTATAGTTTATGACGCAAGTTGTCCGCTGGTTATGAGGGTTCACCAAACTATTAAGTCACTGGTAACAAAGGGCTATTTCCCTGTCGTGATTGGGCAGAAAGATCATGTGGAGGTTAAAGGTATCGTAGGTGATCTTGATGCGCATTTGGTCATCAATAATGAAGATGATTTTGAAAAAATAAAGGCTTCTGGCAACCGGAAACTTGGAATTGTGTCTCAAACCACTCAACAAACTGACAAAGTTGAGAGCCTCGTTGAAAAAATCAGGGCTCTTGATTATGTGGACGATGTGGCGTTTGTGAATACTATTTGCCAACCTACCCAGGATCGGCAGGTGGCAGTGCATGAATTGGCAGATCAAGTCGATTTGATGATTGTAATAGGTGGCTTTAATTCTTCTAATACGAAAAAGCTGGTTCACGTTTGCGAAGAAAAAGGTGTTGAGGCGCACCATATCGAATCATTTCACCAGCTGGATCAGGAATGGTTCATCGGCAAACAACATGTAGGTATTACAGCAGGGACCAGCACACCGGAAGACATCATCAACCAGGTGCATTCTGAAATATTAAAAATTGCCAAAAGGGTTGAAGGCTTGGAAGAAAAAGCACTCCATTCCTGATGAAAACCAGCATGTTGAGAGTCAAGGCAAATGAAATCTCATTATTTCAGGCATCTCTCATTTTCCTGAAAGCGCCCTGAATCTTATTCCCCGCTATCACCCTGAGGGTTTTTTGCAAGAATGGACGACTGGACCTATTGCGTACAAAAGCTTCCCAAAGTTAGCAGAACCTTTGCGCTTAACATTTCCGTTCTAAGAGGCGAACTTCACCGAAGCATTCTCACCGCATACCTATTTTGCCGGACTGTAGACACAGTTGAAGACGCGGCAAAACTGGACCCAAAAATTAAAAGCCGGTTACTTTTAGAGTTCTCCCAGATGATAGAAGACCGGGAGCACCGTAAAAAAAATCTTCCCGCTTGGCTTGAGGAGTGCCAGTCTGTTGATGGAACCCCTGACGACCTGGATCTACTTCATCAGGTTTCAAGAGTGTTTAATGTCTATGATTCTCTCCCTCAAAACCACCAGGATCAAATCGCCCCTTCCGTTGCAAAAATGGCAAAGGGCATGGCCTTTTTTCAAAACCGCTTTGAGTTCGGAAAAATTACGCCATTGGAAAACTTACAAGATCTCGAGGATTATTGTTATTTTGTAGCAGGCGTTGTTGGAGAAATGTTATGCAACCTTTTCTTCCAAAAACTTTCAAACCTTCCCGAGAAAGCAAAAAATATCATGCGCCAAAATGCCGTGTCATTCGGTCTCGGTTTACAAATGACCAATATATCTAAAGACATTATCGCCGATCGTGAAAGAGGCTGGTCATACATACCCCGGAGCATCATTTCAGAAAAGGGTATGACCGTAGAGGAATTTCATTCCGGAGAATCTACGGATAAAAACCTGCTTATTCTGGAAGGTTTGTTGGGCAAAACCGTTGGACATTTGAACGATGCCTTAAAGTTCACTCTGGCAATTCCCAGAACCGAGATCGCGTTGCGCCTGTTTTGTATCTGGCCATTATGGATGGCTATAAAAACAGTAGATGTGCTTCACGACAACCCTGTATTAATGAATTCCAATTCCCAGGTAAAGATTTCACGCAGTACTGTAAAACGCATTTTGTTTGGGACTCCTCTAATTGCCTGGTCCAATAAACTTTTAAAATACTCGTTTGATAGTATTATTAATGATAAGGTTTTTCAAAACCCTCCAACTTTTGATCTGGAAGGTTTAAAAGCAAGGTTGAAAAAAATTCCCTGGGATACTATTCCTCTAACTTAAATTTGTTAAATAAATGTCTGATTCAGAAAGATTTAAAGATAATCAGGATGGCACCCTCACCGACACAAAAACCACTCTAATGTGGCTCCGGGAAGATGGCTGGCAAAGAGAAGCTAAATGGTTCACCTGGGATGAAGCTCATGAATTCTCAATTTATATGAACGGCATCAAGTTTTGTGGCTTCCAGGACTGGCGGTTACCCGTCGAGGATGAAATACGAACCTTATATAATCCCGAAGTAACAAATCATGATAAATATGAGAAAGAAAACCATTTAGAATCGGCCTTTCCTCCCGGAGGTCAGTCTACCGTCTGGCTGAAAGGAGAAGGGGGAAGCTACGGTTCTTTATTCGACTTTAAAAACGGAGAAGTGCGGCCTCTTTACAAGAGCAAAAGTGGCAGAATGTCTGTCCGCTTAGTAAGAGGAAACATACCAAGATCCAGTTGATTGGCAACATTGCAGGATGCAGATGAAACTTTTACCTGCTATTATCATCTAACTCGTAATCATCTCAAATGGGGGTTCTTTTGAATAAAAACAGCCTTATTTCTATCGCCGGAGGGTTATGGTGCATTATTGGGCTATTCCTGATTTTTCGCGGATTTGGTTTGTATCAACTTGCCGGGCAGGAGCAACACTCTACCCAGATAGCCATCATCCTTTCCGTAATTACAGCTGTGCTGATTGGCCTTGTTAAGGGGAAATTTGTATTAAGCAAAACTGCCAGGAAAAATAAAGCCCGGATTCATGGATTGGAAGATCCTGTACACATCCATCAGATTTTTGCTAAACCGTTTTATATTCTGATCCCTTTAATGATGGGGCTTGGAATTCTCTTGCGCTTCTACAACGAATATCTTGGGGGTTATGTGGTGGTAGCAGCAATTTATTGTGGTATAGGAATGGCATTGATTATTTCCAGCCGCACCTACTGGGCAAGTGAGTCTCAAACAACCAGCCCTGATGAATCCTGACTTTACGGACTATTTAAATGAAGAACTTTTTTCTCACCCTGCACATGATATCCATGTGCCTGGTCATTGGAACCTTGTTTCTGCAATCTCTTTCTGTTGTTTTCCGTTTGCGGCTTAAATCTGCTGAAGAAGCTGAAGGTCTCAGAAAAACCCAGAATCGAATCCACAAGTTTATATACTATCCAATCCTGGGAGTGACCCTTATATCTGGGGCCGTGCTTGCGGTAAAGACCGG
>WAHY01000003.1:0-3642 GCA_009873635.1 Nitrospinota bacterium | reverse complement strand
AATGTTGCTAAAGCTATTATCACTCCGGACTTTAAACTATTTCCTCTATACCACCCCAGTCCCCGTGTTACCAACTGGAAGCGTCCTTTAGCTCAGCAAAAAAAGGATTTCAGAAAAATACCAGTGTAATTTTCACCTTTTATGGTTTCATCATATACTTTTTGCAAAGATTGTTTCTGACAACTATGCAATATTCCTTCACCCTTTCCAGCAAATCAGGCATTGAACCAAAGTAATCAGTGTATTAACTCTTTGATTCGGTGATTGCAGGAGCTTGACAAATATGAAGGGGAATTTTATCTATATAGTAGATAAAGAACCTTTATGCGAAGAAAGGCTTGCCATGAGTTATAACAATCATTTTTCAAATAGTTTTTTCTCACAAAGCCATAAAACACTAACATGGGGAACATTTGTTTTTGGTGGAACTCTGTTATTGCTGGCAGTTCTTATTTTTGCTTATCCCGCATTAATTGCCTACTTCTTTGCCGGGGCCATCCTTTTAGCAGGAATCTTGATCCTGAGTGTCGCCTGTAAACTCTGGCAGTTCCGTAAAAATGTTTCTCGTTTGGAGAATTGGTCGGTTGACAACAACAGAGGGTATAAGACTCGTGTTACTTATTCCAGGTGGTATGTGTGATCTATGACCGGATAAAAGGTATAGATAAAGACTGGAGCCGGATAACTCTCGGATGCTGGCAAATAGCACCCAGTGGAGGATGGGGGGATATTTGCCCTGCCAACGAAGCCGAAAAAGTTGTTCATTCCGCTCTTGATCATGGCATCACTGCTTTCGATACTGCGGAAGGTTATGGAGATGGAGAATCAGAGCGCAGGTTGGGCAAAGCCCTGGGGTCGCATAAAAATTCCGTCATCATCATATCGAAAATCTGGCCTGATGCAGAACTAACTCTTAAAGCCTACCAGAAACGTCTGGAAGATTCGCTGAAAGCGTTGGACAGGGAATATGTGGATCTCTACCTGATTCACTGGCCGGGGAGTTATTTCAATACTCAAGATAAAAGTGCCCGGCTTGCCGAGTTTATGGACTCGATCAAAAAAAGTGGAAAAGCCACAACAGTGGGTCTTTCAAATTTCCAGTCCCATGATTTAACCCTGCTGGGCAATAAGCTCAATAAATTTTCTATGAATCAGGTGCCCTACAGTCTGCTTGACAGGGCTTATGAAGGGAAAACCCTAAGCCTCTGCAAAAATGCAGATATCCCTTACATGGTCTTCTCACCCACTGCGCAAGGTTTGCTGGCAAGGCCCATGAACAGGGAAGACCTTGAAATGCCCACGCGAAAACACCATTTCCTTTATCAAAAGCAGGTTTATCCACATGCCAGAAAAGTATGGGAAACCGTCCGCGATATCGCCTCAGAGCTGGGACGAAAACCTGTCGAAGTCGCATTAGCCTGGGTGTTTACCCGTGAGAATATTTTCACTGCTATTGTCGGCACCCGCAAACCTGAACAGGTGCGGGAATTTTCACAATCTACTGATCTGAAATTGAATCCCAATCATTTACAACGCCTGACATCAGCAAGCGACGCGTTTCCTATGGTCAAAAAGGGACACTGAATGAATGAGATCTGGGAAGAGCCAAAGGAAGAGGATGGCCTGACTCTGGGTCCCGAAGAAGCCCTGCAAAGAGAAATAGAAAAATCCAAAACCCTTAAAGTGGAAAAACTGCGCCTGAAGGACGAGATCGCAAATCTTAAAGACGAAAAAAACGACCTCGTGCAGAAAAACCAGGAACTCCGGGAAAGGCTCTCAAGTCTGGATAACTCGGAAACCAAAACCGGGGAAAAAACATTCTACTATCCAAATAACCTGATTATTGCCCTGGTTATTGGTTTTTTAGCCCTGCTTTGGATCATAAGCCGAAACTGAAACATTCACTAAATGTATAGAAAATATAGACATTTTCTGATAAAATTCGCATCAGGATAAAGAAATATTGAATCTTTATTGAAGCTACCACCATCCTATAAATGCTTCCTCTGGTTAATAGGGGAGCCATGTTTTCTCTTGATTCCTTAATTTTTTTCGTATTTTTGCCCCATAAAAGGAAACCTCTATTAATTTCACTGATTAACTTATTATAAGTGCAACTTATTAAAATAAATCATGCTCAAAGCATCAAAGTTTAGAACGGTCAATAATAACTGAAAATATCAACCAATGTACTGAGAGGAAAACCAAATGTGGGTATTTGAATTTTTTCATGTAATCATCGGGATTTTATGGATTGGATTATTGTACTTTTTTAATCTGGTTCAAGTTCAATCTATGCCTAAAATGGTTGAGGCAGGTGCCGGTAAACCCTATACCCAGATCATCCTGCCTCGTGCCCTGTTCCTGTTCCGCCACGCTGCACTATGGACTGTAATCACCGGTATTGCTTATTACATGGCAGGCCGGGGAACTGTTCAGGGAATTCCTAGTGGAGAAATCATGATAGGCATGTTGCTGGGTATCATCATGGCCGGAAACGTATGGTTCATAATCTGGCCTAACCAGAAAAAAATCATTGCTGGCGAACTGGAAGGGGATGCTCTGAATAAAGCGAAAAGAATGGCGTTTCTTGCCAGCAGGACCAATGCCTGGCTTTCAATACCCATGTTGATAGGAATGATTTCTGCCAACCATGGCGGAATCATGTTCTAGCCACCAGGAGTCGTTCAAAGTTTCACCAATACCCTCTGGGAAGGGGGTTTGGGAGTCTGGCCAATAAGCCGGCTCCTTACAAGTCCTGCAGTATGCAGGCAAACTTTGTGTAGCATTTAGTCTTTACTCACAGTAAAAGAGGGTTCGTCCACTGTCAAGGGGACGAACCCTTTTTTATCTGGGAAGCTAACTGTGGTTCGTATCATCACTCAACTGTAAGAGCTACCATTGGGTCGAGTTTGGAAGCTTTGACGGCAGGAAAGACTCCAAATAAAACACCGATACCCGCACAGGCCCAGCTCGCAGTCCAGATAGAGTTAGGGTCAAGGATAAGAGTCCAGCTACCCCAATGAGTCAATCCAAGGGTCAACCCCACTCCCAAAACAATGCCCATACCGCCACCAAAGAAGCCAATGATCAATGACTCATATAGAAACTGACGGACAATATCTTTTCGGGTAGCCCCCACCGCTCTCCGTATTCCAATTTCCCTGGTGCGCTCCTTCACTGAAATCAACATCACCGCCAGAATACCGATGCCTCCGACCAGTAAGGATATTGCCGCCACACCAACGATCAACTTTGTAAATAATTCGGTGGTTTCCTTTTTCAATTCTTCCAGATCCAATTGAGTGATAAGGGTAAAATCGTCATTACGATCATCAGTGAGTTTGTGGTTTTCCCTGAGAAGGTCACGGATTTTTTCCGAAGCGGTTGTTATGCTTTGCCTCGAAGCTGCTTTGACAAAAATCCGGCTGACAAATTTCTGGTTGACGATGCGTCGTAAATAGGTCGAAAGCGGAATTAATATCAAGTCATCCTGGTCTAATCCATTGGTATCCACACCTTTTGGTTCAAACACACCTATGATTTTAAAGGGAATGAAATGTACTTTAACCACCCGCCCTAGAGGATCTTCTTCTCCAAAAAGATTCTTAACTGTTGTCTTTCCAATAATCGCAACACGGT
>WAHY01000002.1:198162-219326 GCA_009873635.1 Nitrospinota bacterium | reverse complement strand
CTCAGAGCTTCCCTCCATGTCCAACATTTTTTCTTTTGCCGCAAGCATATTTTCAGTAAAAGTTTGCATCGGTGTTCTTCCCTGACACCGTTTTCCCTGATGAGTACGTTGGTTGTTATACCAATCCAACCAGACATCCAGACAACGATACGCTGTTTTAGTGCTTACCTACACCATTAAATCATGGTAAAGTAAAAGGTGAAATTATGCCATTTTTACACTAAATTTCAATGATTTATAAATACTTCTTTCTTTAATCCCCCTTTTGCGGGGGTGCAAAGTATGCCGAGCATAAAAAAGTGGATTTTTGAGTTATTCGCATATTTTTAGCAAAATTCCAATAAAAAAGCCCAACATCTTGACTTGTTTATGGAAGTTGGTTATATTTCCCCAACTTAACTCTTTAAGATAGTCCTGTGAGGCTATTAAGGGGAAAAAAGATGCTTATTTCGACCAATTCCTTTGCTTCCTCCTACATTGGCTCTATATAGCCTTTGGGAGGTTTTTTTTTGCCTTTTTTATGAACTCTATACTTTTTAATGAAAAAGAAATTTCTCGAGCGGTGAGCCGGATATCTCATGAAATTCTGGAGCGCAATCATGGGGCAGGACGTATCGCTTTAGTTGGAATTCGAACTCGAGGTGTAGTCTTATCACAAAGGCTAAAAGCAAAAATTGAGGAAATTGAAAATGTAGTGGTAGATCATGGAATTCTGGATATCACTCTTTATAGAGATGACCTCGCAGAGGGAATCCAGAAACCAGAATTGAAAAAAACGGAAATTTCTTTTGCTCTTGAAGATAAGCATATAATCCTGTGCGATGATGTTCTGTTTACAGGAAGAACTATTCGTGCGGCCATTGACGCCCTGATGGATTTTGGGCGGCCTTCTTCAGTTCAATTAGCTGTCTTAATTGACCGGGGTCACAGGGAATTACCAATTCGTCCGGATTTCGTTGGCAAAAATGTTCCCACAGAAAAATCAAAACATGTTCAGGTTCTGTTAAATGAAGAGGATGGGGAGGATAAGGTGATTATCCAGGAGAAGTCCAACTAATGTCTCTTTCAACAAATAACATTTTAACCACAAAAGATTTAACGAAAGAGGACATTCAACTAATTCTGGATACCGCAGATTCATTTAAAGAAATTTCCACAAGATCTATAAAGAAAGTTCCCACCCTTAGGGGAAAAACCATTATCAATCTCTTTTTCGAACCCAGTACCCGGACAAGAACCTCCTTTGAAATAGCTGGAAAGCGTTTGAGTGCTGATGTCATAAATATATCAGGATCAACAAGCAGCACAGTAAAAGGAGAAAATCTGATAGACACAGCGCGGAACCTGGAAGCAATGACCCCCGATATTCTTGTTGTCAGACATCAATGTTCGGGTGCTCCCGCACTGCTATCTCAATTTATAGATTGTCCAATCATTAATGCTGGTGATGGAGCCCATGAGCACCCCAGTCAGGCATTGCTTGATCTTCTTACGATTCGGTCTCAAAAAGGCGAGTTATCCGGCCTTAATGTTGCGATCGTTGGCGATATCACACATAGCCGTGTAGCGCGTTCAAATATTAAGGCGATGCACACCATGGGCATGAAAGTCAAGGTTGTTGGTCCCCCTCCTCTTATCCCCTTTGATTTTGAGCGTTTTGGAGTAGAGGTCAGTCATGATCTGGCGCAAGCCGTTCAAGACGTTGATGTGATCATGGTCCTTCGTATCCAATTGGAAAGACAAAATCAGGGCCTTTTATCAAGCCTGAGAGAGTACTCAAACTATTTTTGTCTGACTTCAGGTGTTTTGGCAAAAGCTCGCGAAGATGCTCTTATAGTACACCCAGGCCCGGTAAATCGAGGCATAGAAATAGCCTTGGATGTGATGGAAGGTCCGCGTTCTTTGATATTAAATCAGGTTACTAATGGAGTTGCCCTCAGGATGGCACTTTTTTATCTATTACTTGGGGAGAAAAATGCAAACCCTAATTAAAAACGGTCAGGTTATTGACCCTGCAAATCAGGTTGACGGTTTTTTTGATATTCTGATTAATGGAAACAGTATAGAAGCTGTGGAGCCTCAGGGTAAACTTTCTGAAAATGATAACTCAGAAATAAAGATTGTAGACGCAACAGGTTGTGTGGTTGCTCCCGGTTTCTGTGACATGCACGTGCATTTCAGGGAGCCAGGTCATGAATATAAAGAGACGATTGAAACGGGTAGTGCTTCTGCAGCAGCCGGTGGATTTACAACTGTTGCGGTAATGCCTAATACTTCCCCCGTCAACGATAACCGTTCGGTTACTGAATTGATTCTCAAACAGGCTGAGAAAACTGCACTGGTCAACATACTTCCTATTGGAGCCATCACAAAAGGTTTAAAGGGGGAAACCTTATCGGACATGGGCGAATTAAAAGAGTCGGGTTGCATTGGTTATTCGGATGACGGAAGACCTGTAATGGATAGCGAACTGATGCGAAGAGCATTGGAATACAGTCGAATGTTTGACCTTCCCTGTATACAACATAGTGAAATCCTTGATTTGACTCGTGGCGGCAGCATGAATGAAGGTATTGTTTCTGCGGAACTGGGATTAAAAGGGATGCCTGTTGAAGCAGAGGATATCATGGTTTTTCGAGACATTTGTCTTCTGCCAAAAACTGGAGGACGTCTGCATGTTGCTCATATAAGCAGTGGAGGTGCTGTTGAGCTTGTCCGCCAGGCAAAGGCTAAAGGACTTCCTGTCACCTGCGAAGTTGCACCCCATCACTTTACTCTTACTGAAGAGGCTTGCCGGGATTATGATACCAATGCAAAAATGAGCCCGCCATTGAGAACGGACGAAGATATTGAGCTCATAAAAGAGGGCTTGAAGGATGGGACGATTGATATCATAGCGACTGATCATGCCCCCCACGACCTGGCTGACAAGCAGGTAGAGTTCAGCAATGCCTGTTTTGGAATTGTAGGATTGGAAACAGCCCTTCCCCTTACACTTAAAATGGTGGATGAAGGGATAATTTCTTTGCAAAGAGCAGTTGACTTACTCACTCAACAACCATGTAGAATTTTTAATCTTGATAAAGGAACACTTGGAGTTGGAAAAGATGCGGATATTGTTATTTTTGATCCCAATGTCAAGTACGCCATAGACCCGGAAAAGTTTAAGTCTAGAAGTAAAAACTCCCCGTATAAAGGCTGGAAAGTAAGAGGTAAAGTCATTCATACCTTTGTAGCTGGTAAATCTGTATATTCAGATCAAAGTAAATAATTATTTGAATTTTTTAAGAAATGAAAAAAGCATATTTAGCTCTTGCCGATGGAAAAGTTTTTGAAGGCAGAAACTTTGGGTCAGAAGGAGAAGTTAGTGCGGAAATAGTTTTCAACACCAGTATGTCAGGTTATCAGGAAGTGCTCACTGATCCTTCTTATTGCGGCCAAATGGTATTGATGACTTATCCCTTGATAGGAAATTATGGCATCAATCCACAGGACTTTGAATCGGACCGCCCTCACCTTTCAGGTTTCATCATTAAAGAATTGAGTGGTGTTGTCAGCAATTGGAGGTCAAGTGGATCACTGGATGATTTTCTTAAAAAATTTGGCATCATTGGCATACAGGGAATAGACACACGTGCCGTGACCAGACATATCCGCGAAAAAGGGGCTCAACAGGCGATTTTGTCAACAATCTCAGAAGATCCTGAAGACCTGGTCAGGAAGGCTCAAAATTCCCCTGGACTTATAGGCAGGGATCTGGTGAAGGAAGTAACTTGCAAGGAACCTTATGACTGGGACGAAGGTGAATGGGTGATTCGTGATGGTCAAACCATACTCAATCCATCTATAGATAAAGAATATTTTGTGGTTGCCTATGACTTTGGTATTAAGAGGAACATTTTAAGAAAACTTACTGAGGCTGGATGTCGAGTACGGGTTGTTCCGGCTTCAACCCCTGCCAAAGATGTGCTTGCATTGAATCCAGATGGGGTTTTTTTATCGAATGGTCCAGGTGATCCAGAAGGTGTTCCATATGCTGTTCAGAACATCAAGCTCCTCCTGGGTAAGGTCCCTGTTTTTGGCATTTGTCTTGGTCATCAACTCCTGAACCTGGCTTTAAATGGAAGAACATTCAAACTCAGGTTTGGCCATCATGGAGGAAACCAACCCGTAATGGATCTCCCAAAAGGGAAAGTCGAGATAACTTCCCAGAATCATGGATTTGCTGTCGATCACGAATCTATTGAGGATACTGTAACGATTACATCCATCAATTTGAATGATAAAACGGTCGAAGGAATACACCATAAAAAATGGCCTATTTTTTCGGTTCAATATCATCCTGAAGCATCTCCGGGCCCTCACGACTCCAGCCATCTTTTTCAACAATTTACTCAGATGATGAAAGCAGGAGTTTGATGCTCAAAGAAAACCTAGAGCAACTTTTCGAGTTTATTGCTCAACATATCCCAGCAGAAAAAATCATGCAGGCCAAGCAGGAATACCAGAAGATGACTGGAGAGATCTATGAGGATGACAAGTCATACAACACGAGGATGGCTTTGTTCCTGGAGTGGTATCTTCTGGATAATTATTTACCTGGGACTCAAACTACAATCCTGGAAAATCTAACGGAAGAAAACCAGTTTTCATGGTCACAAGATCACATAGATGTTTGCAAAGACATTTCAAATAATATCCAGGCTCTGTTTGAAGTGAAAAAAATACGTGACAAATCAGTAACTGTCTTAAATTTATTCACAGATGAAAAATTTCTTGTTGAGGAAGAAAATTCAAAGCTAGTATTCAGAAAAAATGATATTTTCCATGGTCGCATCGTACCAAGACAGGGCAAGTGGTTATTTACAGGGTACTTTTGTTTTCATCCCAGCAAGACTCAACGCTATATAAAAGAAGAGACGAAAAAATATTTTCTACTTTACCGCACCTGGAAGAAAGAATTAATGTTACTGGAGAAAGAATTGTCAAAAGTAGAAAAAGCTTTTCTAAAAAACGGCAGGCAGATCGAAAAAATCAAATCAAAAGTTGAACGTTTGGAGTCTGGTAACAAAAAAGAAATATTAACAAAAGAACTTTTAATATTGGAAGAAAACAGGCGAACGCTGGAAGTCAATATCAAGGAAATTGAAGAAAAAATTACTAAATTAACAGAAGAAACAATAAAAGGTGAAGGAAAAATATTGATTTCAGAATTGATAAACAAACTGGCCTATATGAATTTGAAATGGGAGCGCTCCCGGCAAATAGAAATATCTGATATTTATAAGAATTAATAATGCCTAAAAGAACTGATATTAAGAAAATTCTTCTAATTGGTGCAGGGCCTATTGTGATTGGTCAGGCTTGTGAATTTGACTATTCAGGAACACAAGCCTGCAAATCACTAAAAGAAGAAGGTTACGAAGTTGTCCTGGTAAATAGTAACCCGGCTACCATTATGACGGATCCCGAGTTTGCGCATCGCACTTATATCGAGCCCGTCACACCTGAAGTAGTAGAAAAAATTATTGCACGTGACAGACCTGATGCTTTGCTTCCAACAATGGGTGGCCAAACTGCCTTGAATGTTGCCCTTGCCCTTGCAGAAAAAGGTGTCCTTGAAAAATATAATGTAGAGTTAATAGGCGCTGATGTGGCGACCATCAAAAAGGCTGAAGACAGAAACCTTTTCAAAGAGGCAATGTTTAAAATTGGGCTAAGTGTTCCTCCCAGTGGTCATGCAGAAAACCTGAAGGATGCATGGAAGATTGTTGATGAAACAGGATACCCGGTAATCATTAGACCTTCTTTTACTTTGGGTGGAACAGGAGGAAGTATCGCTTATTCTAAAGAAGATTTTGGACAACTGGTAGAGTTTGCACTTAAGGCAAGCCCTGTTTCTCAGGTTTTAATAGAAAAGTCGCTTATTGGGTGGAAAGAGTACGAGTTGGAAGTTATGCGCGATAAGAATGATAATGTTGTCATGATTTGCTCGATTGAAAATTTAGATCCAATGGGTGTTCATACAGGTGACAGTATCACAGTTGCACCGGCCCAAACATTGACTGA
The DNA here is from genome assembly GCA_009873635.1 of Nitrospinota bacterium. Lineage (NCBI taxonomy): Bacteria > Pseudomonadati > Nitrospinota > Nitrospinota bacterium. Next base: position 213,257 of record WAHY01000002.1, on the reverse strand, counting down.
CAAGGAATACCAGATAATGCGAAACGCGGCGATTGATATTATCCGGGAAATTGGAGTCGAGACAGGTGGGTCTAATATCCAGTTTGCTATTGATCCAAACTCTGGTGAAATGATAGTTATTGAAATGAATCCTCGTGTATCGAGAAGTTCTGCTTTGGCATCCAAGGCTACTGGGTTTCCCATTGCAAAGTTTGCCGCGAAATTAGCAGTTGGTTACTCTCTTGATGAGATCAAGAACGACATCACGAAGGTCACTCCAGCTTCCTTTGAACCCACTCTTGATTACTGTGTGGTTAAAATTCCACGTTTTACATTTGAGAAATTTTTTCAGACTGAGCCAGTCTTGACGACACAGATGAAATCTGTCGGTGAAGTCATGTCTATCGGTAGAACTTTCAAGGAAGCATTATTTAAAGCAATCAGGTCTACAGAAACTGGTCATTATGGTTTTGAGGAAAATTTTCGATTTAGCCTGAATCAAATTGGCTTGTCACCAGAACAACAAAGAGAAAAACTTTTAGCTGCACTGAGTCTGCCCTTCTCAGACAGGTTATGGCATGTTGCAGCGGCATTAAGGAGAGGAATCACTGTCGATCAAATTTATCAGGTCACCGGTATCGATCTATGGTTTCTGGATAATATTTGCACCCTCATCAATTTTGAAAATCAACTTAAGAAATTAGGTGGAGTGACAAAGTTGGATCGTAATATTCTTTTTCATGCAAAAGAAATGGGGTTTTCTGATATTTATTTGGCAGGACTCCTGGATTGCAATGAAAAAGATATATTTCAACGCCGTGTTGAGTTGAATATTTTTCCTGTCTATAAAAGAGTTGATACTTGTGGCGCTGAATTTGAAGCATATACTCCTTACCTTTATTCAACTCATGAAGAAGAATGTGAAGCTGATGCAACTAAAAGAAAAAAGATTATGATCCTCGGCGGAGGTCCTAACAGAATTGGCCAGGGAATTGAATTTGATTATTGTTGTGTTCATGCATCATTTGCCCTTAAAGAAGATGGTTATGAAACCATTATGGTGAATTGTAATCCGGAGACAGTGAGTACTGATTATGACACTTCAGACAGGCTTTATTTTGAACCTGTAACCTTCGAGGATGTCTTGAATATTGTGAAGGTTGAAAAACCTGATGGGGTGATTGTTCAGCTTGGAGGACAAACTCCTTTAAAACTTGCATTGGATTTGATGCATGCAGGGGTTCCCATCATTGGAACAAATCCTGATGATATTGATCGTGCGGAAAACCGGGAATTATTTAAGCAAATGCTGGATAAGCTTGGCCTGCGCCAGCCTGCAAATGGTACTGCTGTTTCATATAAGGAGGCAAGTGAGATTGCTGATGCAATTGGTTATCCAGTGGTCGTACGTCCCTCATATGTCTTGGGCGGTCGAGCTATGGAGATAGTTTATAGCAAGGAGCGTCTTGAGTATTATATGCAGCATGCGGTCAAAGCATCCCCCGAACACCCGGTATTGATAGATGACTTTCTTTCTGACGCCATTGAAATAGATGTTGATGCAGTTTCTGATGGTAAAGACGTTGTGATTGGTGGGGTCATGGAACATATTGAGGAGGCTGGCATTCACTCTGGTGATAGCGCGTGTTCCCTGCCTGCATTTTCCCTTAAACCTGAAACGGTTGATAAAATCAAAGACCAGACTATTTCATTAGCAAAAGAACTAAACGTAATTGGGCTTATAAATATTCAGTTCGCCGTGAAGGATGAAGCTATTTATGTCATTGAAGTGAACCCCCGTGCTTCACGCACAATTCCTTTTGTGAGTAAAACGATTGGTGTGCCTTTGGCAAAAATTGCCGCGAGAGTCATGGCAGGTAAAAGCCTGCAGGAACTGGGTTTTACAAAGGAAAAACAATTTTCTCATATTGCTGTTAAAGAATCCGTTTTTCCTTTTAACAAGTTTCAGGATGTGGATGTTTTGTTGGGACCGGAAATGAAATCCACCGGTGAGGTCATGGGCATTGATACTCTTTTTGGTCGTGCTTTTGCAAAGTCACAATTAGCTACCGGTGTTAAGCTGCCATTAGAAGGAACCGCATTCATAAGTGTCAAGGATTCTGATAAAGAAAAATCCGTTGTCATTGGAAAAGGACTTGAAGAATTGGGCTATCACTTAATTGCCACAAAAGGCACGGCTGATTACCTGAAAAAAAACGGTATCAAGGTGTCATCTATAAATAAAGTGAAAGAAGGTTCTCCTCATATTGTGGAAGCTATTGAAGCTAAAAACATTGATATTGTTATAAACACAGTCTTTGGTGAGCAGTCTATAAAAGATTCTTTTTCTCTTAGGAGAAGTTCTTTGAATCAAAACTTACCGTATTGCACAACTATGGCCGGCGCATTGGCTATTGTTGGTGCATTAAAGGCTATCAAGGAAGGTGATTTAACTATTACTTCTCTACAGGAGTACGGACAATAACCTTATTTTATATTGCTAATTAACACTGCGAATGCCATGAAAATCCCACCAGGGAATTTCCTCTTTACGATCAGGCAGGTCAATATTTGTTGATGAAACTCCACTTGTTTTCTTATTGGACATCGACCTCACAACAAACCCTTTTTCATAATCTTTTCCTGCCAGGGACATAGCTGTGGCTGTTCCCTCCCATATTTGCATTATTTGAATGACTCCTACTTTCACAAAAACATCACCCAGGTCATTATCTGTATTGGGATCGTTGATGCCAAGCCCTACTGCATTTACCTGAAACTTGTCTCCAATACGAATTCCATTAACAGAGCCCAGGTTAACAAGAACTAGTTCTTCTATTTTTGTTTTTTCACCTTTTTTTCGTTCAACCTCTGTTCGTTTAACTGATATTATCTCTCCTTCCAGAGGCACAGAATATACTTCTTTTAAAATATACGCTGCTAATGCATCTTTCATAGAATTCAACGCATTTTCCATGGAGCTTGATCTGTATCTATTTTCTTCAGCGTTCAGGTTTTTTATGGAAAATGGTTGAGTCCCAGTACTTGAGGAGGTTTTGAATGTTCTCTCATTAAGAATTCTTCCAGTAGCATTTTGCACTAATTGAAGGTGAACCTCTAGCTCAGCACTTTCCCTTCCCCCGGAAAGCGAAGAATCTGCCAAAGTCTTATCGGGTTGGAATTTAAGTACGCTTCCCCTAACATTAATAAAGCTGGCTCCCAATGGGTTGGCTCCGAGTTTGGTTGGCCATAGAGGATCATCATCCATCTGATCCATAGTCATTGATTGTTTTCCCATGACAGGAGGAGTGTTTTGAATAAATACAGTCTCAGGAAAGTCAAATTTATTAGATTTATAAATAGCGGGCTCGATATTCTTATTATCTGAAGATTTCTCAGGTTTATCCCTCCCCATGTCAATATTTGCAGGTATTGAAATTAATTGAACTTGTTTGCGTTGCATGAGTTCCTGGTTTAATAATACTGAGACAATGTCACCGGGATTATAGGATTTTTCCCAATTCACTGGATTTTGAAATTGCCCCACATATAGTTTTTTCTTATAAAAAGAGTGTGCGGGACTAGACAATATCGAAAGAAATAGTATTAGAATAAAGAACTTCAAACAGAATTTGTTTATCATGGGCTTTTCAGATAGAAAGTTTTGAGTTATATAGCATATCGTCAAAATCTCGCAAATCTATACACAGTACATCAATTTTAGGACCTGATTGACGTAATTTTTTCATCTCATTACTTGACCCTAACTTTTGCAACAAGTACAATTCACCGAATGAAAAACGCTATTTCCATAATTATATTGCTCGTCCTGTTTGTTTCTCCCCATACCCTGTTCGGGGCTGAGTTACCTTCAGATATGGTACGGATTAAATCCGGTTGTTTCATGATGGGAACAAATAAGGATTACATGTATGAGGACGATGATGATAATTCCCGGGAGAAGCCTGCTCATAAGGTTTGTCTCGATGAGTTTTATCTGGATCGGTATGAGGTGACACAGAGCAAATGGGATGCTGTTATGGATTTTAACCGTTCTGTTTTTCACAAGCCAAATCAGCCTATTACACATATTGACTGGCATGAAGCCAGGAAATATTGCCAAAAAACAGGAAAAAGACTTCCTACTGAAGCTGAATGGGAATACGCAGCTCGGGCTGGGTCCAATACTCGCTTTCCATGGGGTGATGATGTTGACGATGATTTTCTCTGGTATGCCTCAAATTCATCGCGGGAACCCTCAGAAATTGGGAAGAAAAAGCCTAATTCCTGGGGACTCTATGACATGGTTGGGGGTGTATGGGAATGGGTGGAAGACTGGTTTTCGCTGGATTATTATTCAAAGAGTCCGACAAAAAATCCAAAAGGTCCGAACCGGCAAAGCTTTCGAGTGATTCGTGGCAATTCATGGATGAGTGAAGAACAACATTTACGCGTGACATCTCGTCATAGAGGCATGTCTGATCCAACAGACAGCTATTGGGTTGGTGTCAGGTGTGCAATGTCCCCTTGATTGGGTTTACTTTGTCCCCTACCCTCGTAAATCGACTGTATAAAAAGCTTGCTGATAATCTTACCGACGCTAAATCTGAGCTAGCTTTCAAAAATCATTTTGAGTTGTTAATTGCTGTAATTCTTAGTGCCCAGTCTACAGATAAAACAGTCAATAAAGTTACGCCCACACTTTTTTCCGAATGTCCTACACCGGATAGGATATTAGCACTGGGACAATCCAGACTTGCAACAATAATCAAACCTATAGGTCTTGCCCCGGCCAAATCCAAAAACATCATTAATACATGTAAAATGATTATGGAGAAATATGGAGGGCAAGTTCCTGGAACACGTGAGGAGCTGGAGTCTTTGCCAGGTGTAGGCCGCAAGACAGCCAATGTGGTATTGAATGAAGGGTTTGGAGAGCCTACTGTCGCTGTAGATACGCATGTTTTTAGGGTAGCTAATCGTACCGGTTTGGCTCCGGGTAAAACTGTTTTGGCAACCGAATTGAAGCTTGTAGAGGTTACACCTGAAAAATGGTTAAAGAATGCTCACCGGTATCTTATTTTGCATGGAAGATATACGTGTAAAGCTAAAAATTTTGATTGCCATAAATGTGTAATCAAAAATGAATGTGAGTATGCAAACAAAATGAATCCTTAAAAATACATGCCCCCTCCTCCGAATGACATTGAAAAAATACTTTCCCAATTGCGAAAAGATTTTTCTTCGAGAGATGGATTTGAAAACCATACTTTCAAAACACCCCAAAAGACTTATTCATTGATAAAAATTGTTTTGGGAGAAGGGAATCGTTTAAAGGCCCTTATATCAGCCGGAATTCATGGTGATGAGCCCGGTGGTGTTGAGACTCTTTGTTCTCTCCCTGAAAGCGAATATGCTTTTTCTAACGACTGGGAATTAACTCTATTGCCATGTCTAAATCCTTATGGGTACGAACACGGAATAAGAGAAAATCACGATGGTAAAGACCTCAATCGCTTATTCAAGCATGTTTCACCCCCTTATGAAGTTGAATTTGCACAATCCGTCTTTGAAAAAAAATATGATGTGACTATTGAACTGCATGAGGACGATATGAGCTCCGGGTATTATCTCTACCAACAATGTACTAACCCGAAAGACGTTCATTTAGGCAGAAAAATTCTAAATGCTGTAAAAAGTCATATGCCGATAAATATGGACAAAGAAATTGATGGGTGTACCGCCGAGCAAGGAATTATAGTACAGAATACCGACCATGATTCGATGGACTGGTGGCCAATGGCCTTGTATGCAATATCTAAAGGAACTCGAGTATGCCTCACATTAGAAACTGCTACTGAATATCAGATGGAAACACGTGTAAAAGCGCATTCCGCGGCCATAAATACAGCTTTGAAGTATTTTTCAGAAAATTTATGAAGCTCAGGCGTTTTTATCTTTTGGAGCTATGACGGGAATGACGATAGGTTCTCCTACCGAAAGCGAGTTGATATCTTTATCAGAATTGTAACTGCTGATTAACCAAAGTGGAATGGTGTAATTGTCATTACGGATTTCCCATAGGGTTTCACCTTTTTCAACACTTCTTATCTTCAATTTGCTTATCTCGTAATTATTGAAAAAGTCCTCCTGAATGCCCTTATGGTATTCCTGTCTCTTTTCGTCAAACTTATCGGGGCGGACTTTTGCAAAATTAACACGCAGTTTTTCGTTAACTGATATTTTGCCCCTTTTTCCTATTCTGTTAATTCTCCTTAATTCTCTTACTGAAAGTAATGACCATTCAGCGTAATGGCTAAGAGTTTCATCAAAATCAACAGTGATTGTCCCAATTTTAGAGTTAGAGTTTTCATCAGGGGAAAATGATGCCGGCCTGAATGCAGGCCGGTTTCTGTTAATGCTTTTATTAGTATTCTGGGCTACCTTCAGCGTGCCCGCAGGAACGGCTCGTTCAGTCTTAACAGATACCGGCTTACTTCCAGCTTGTGTTGAACTCGCTATCCGCGATCTATCAACTGATAGTTTAAATTTGCGAGGCTTAACAGTGTTACGTGTTGGCTTGACTTTTGTTTCACCGACATTGCGCCCGGGAACTTTTATACGCTGGCCTGGGTAGAGCGTGTCAGGATTTCTAAATCGATTAATACGGGTAAGGTGTTGAATGTCAGTGTCAAATCGTTTGGCAATCTTATAAAGGTTGTCATGCCTTCTAACTTTATAAGAAACGAGATTTGATGAAACATTTCGAGTGTTCAACTTGGCCAACTGAACAGTGGGGCTTCTACGAGACTTACCCCTTGGCAGTTGAAGAACCTGGCCAATATAAATTCGATTACGTCTGCCTATATTGTTGAAACTTTTTAATGAGCGTACTGTTGTTCCAAAACGCAAGGCAACTCCAGATAAGGTGTCCCCTCTCCTCACTGTGTACCATTTGGATCGTAATTGGCGATCATATTTGGCTTTCCTCGGTATTTTTTTGTAGCGGGTCGTCAAACTAGCCACTTTACTGGCTGGTGCCTGAAATACAAAGCCTTTAGGAATACGCTTCTCCCCATTTAAGACCGGTCTTCTAAGAGAAGGATTTGTCTTGGCTATTTCATCACGCGACATATCAAAGTAATTCATGGCAGTTTGAATTCCGATATAGTCAGGCAACGTAAAGGAAGCCATATTGACGGGTTTTTTCAGGACAAGATTGGGAAAATATTTGTTTTTATTTTTAACTACATGTAAGGCGGCAAGAAACTCTGCGTAAAAATTTTTCGAAGCAAAACCAAATGTCCGGCTCTTATATTTTTTTAAAATAGTAGCAATGTTGCTCCCATATTTTTTTTTGGCCCTCTTCATTCCCTGCAGCCCGTGATTATAGGCGGTAATTGCCAATGGCCATGAACGTACTGTCTCAAAGTTCTTTTTCAGTAGTTTCGCGGCACCATAAGTAGCAAGAATCGGATCTCTTCTTTCATCCACATCATAGCCAACACGCATGAATAAACGACCCGTTCCACGTGTAAACTGCCAAATACCAGCTGCACCAGCGCTTGAATAAGCACCTATTTGAAAAGAAGACTCTACATGTGGAAGGACGGCAAGTTCCTCTGGCAGGTTGTATTGCCTGAGGATTTTTTTGATTTTTTTATTATAGAGGCCAGAGCGCTCAATTCCTTCTCGAAAGCGATCTTTTTGACCGAGTTGGGCACGAATTCTTCTAGAAGCCTTATAAAAATCTTTTTTAACCAGTTTGTAGACCCTTTTCTCTTCGCCCTTCAAGGCTGATTTATTTTTACTCTTTGCAATCTTGCGTAAAATATTTCTATATTTTCTTTTGATCCTTTCAAGTTTACGCTCACGGGTCCTTCTGGATAATTTCTTTTCACCGAGATATACAACTTCATAGACAATATCGAGGTCCTGAATATCATGGATTACGGCATGTTTAGTGCTGTACTCTGAGTATATTTTTTTCCAGAACTCAACTTTATTCTGAAGGCCAGGAGGAGTTGAAAAATGGTATTCGCTTAGGGTATGAACCTGATGGGGAATGCTGGCATAAGAAAAACCCCAGGTAACCGATAAGAAGACAAGGGAAAAAATGAGGGTCCTAATAGAATCTCGCAATTGCCGACTTTCTATTTTTAATAGTGACTAGTTTGGGAAATTGTTTACGCCAGTATAAAGGGCGTTTTATTAACGAAATTGTTAGTTCAAAATAACCTTGAAAACACGGTAACACTTTGAAATAAAAGGATATCAAAGCCAATACTCGAGGTCAAGATAAATCGGGAATCCACATTGCAAATAAGATTTTTTACAAAATATTATATTAGCCAGTACAATTTTTTATGACTCTTGTCTACTTTTCGGGTACTCCTGATTTAAATGGTAAACCCAGGCAAGCAGTTCAGCAACGATTTTATAAAGTCCCTCGGGAATTTCCTGTCCCACATCAATCTTACCCAGCAATTCTACAAGATCCCTGTCTTTTTTGATGGGTATGTTTTGTTCCACTGCCATGGCAATAATTTTATCCGCAAGCCAGCCCTGGCCTTTAGCCGTGACCTTGGGAGCACTATCACTGTCCCGGTTGTATTGCAAAGATACCGCGGAATTCTTTTCTCTTTTTTGTTTCATGTTTTTATATTTACCAATGAAGTGTTTTGGCTAACTAAGAGCTCAATAAGACTATCCCTGACAGGCTTTACTTTGCTGGTTGCGCAACATTCCACAGATGTTTCTATATCTTGCATTTTTGCCTGGAAGTCGCTGGCTCTTTCATTAATAAAGTTTGCTATTTCCTCACTTTCAGTATCAATATTTACTGAAAGATGTTCCGAATCAATTTGAGCATTTATCTTTATTTTACCCAGGAAAGAGAGATCAAGTATAAAGGCAACGTTATGTTTGCCTTCTTTGCCCGCGTTTTCTTTATCTTCCGTTGACTCCTTTCGAACGTACAATTGTATGGTGTTATTCTCAGAGCTTAACGGGTTGGGTATTTGGATCATTATCGGTTGGTTTTCCTGCTTGGAAATCTGTGAGGAAAGCTGATTGAGCTCTATATTATCAATGGCAAATTTAATATGATTTCGAAACTCAATAATCTGATTCGGTACTTTTGAGGAATGTTTGGCAGTTTCTTTGACCGTAGATTGGTAAAGTTCCAATAATAAACCTTTTAAGTCCTTTGCTAATTCCCTGTGAATCGGCGCATCAGATATCAGAGCCTTCTTAACCCTGGCTTCATAATTTATTCCTGAAGACTCCACTTGCTGTCTAACTTGTTTTTCATTAGGTATTTCTCCCTCACGAGGAACCAGTAGTTTTACTGCGTCCTGAAGACGACCAATCATAACTGGATTTAAACCCAACTCTTTTAGGACAGGTGATTCAATAACATTATCTACAAGCAATTGTGCCATATTGGTTACAGGCATACGTGCTGGTAAATAGGGTTTTATAGTATTGAAATCAATAATTCGCTGGGGGTTATTGATTTTGATATCAGCAGATGTATTGCCTCCCACCGTTTTGTCAAAAACAAGGTTGACCTTTGTTCCTGGTTCCAGGTTTTTTGTTTCTTCCACTGGAACAGCAAATTCCCTGCTGCCTGTATTTACTAACACTGTTTTTGAGTCCAATATTTTTGTGATGCGAGCATTATTTGGGGTACTCAAAGGATCTGATTTTTGAGGAAACACTTCAATATCAGTAAATCTGGAGATCGTCTTTCCCCTGGTAGTCAGCTTCGTAATGGTTTCAGGTGTGTCAGGTAGTTTTTCATGTTGAATCTTAGGCGGCAAAATTTTTAAAGAAGGTTTTGATCCCGAGCTTTCAACTTGTACTTTAAATGCCCTGCCTTGATTCATGGGAATTCTGGTTTTTTGACCGGATTCAAGATCGTTTTCTATGGTTACTGCTTTGGGTAATTCGACGACAACCTTGTTACCACCGATTGATAATATTCCTTTTCCTCCAGGCGCTTTACCAGTGAAAACAGCATCAAACACTTTCCCGGTTTGCAATTGGCTGATGAATTTCAAAGTCGCAGGACTGGAGTTTTCACCTGAAAGAACTTTGATGATCTGATTGATCAAATTCTCCTTAGGAGCTGACTTGTCAATGGCAATAAGATTTTCAAACATGTTAGCTGGGTATGTTTAAGGGCACTCCCGTAAACCTTATCCTCCGTAAGGTCTTATAATCCTATCGGAAGGTTGTTTGATCTCCACAATCAGAATTTTTACTGACATGCGGTTTTTCGATGAGCCTATTTAATTACAATGGTTTAAGACGAGGGCTGATATCAGGCTACAATATTTATTTTGCCTCGATGTGGATCTTCTGGGAGAGGTGGTTCCGGTTCGGACTCGACAAAAGACTGATTATTTTTGACAATTCGAACACGCTTTTTCCCACGGGTTTTAGGGTCTGTTTCTTCAACAAGATAGGAGGGATCCATGTCTTGGACCTGGACGCGCTTTAATTCATCTACCTTTTCCCGTTCCTTATCAAATTGTTGTGCTGTTACGTTGGGTAAAGCTTGTATGGTTTGCTGCAGTTTCTCAGTATGAGTACCCATTTGCAGAACCTGCTGTGTATTAACAGGAGGTGTAGTAGGCATTTTTGAGACCTTTACAATTAATAATACTTGTCAAATATAGGTCTCTGAGAGATCAAGTCAAGGGGAAAAAGCGTTATTTAATCATAAATTGAGAGAAAAACACATCTGTTATCGTTCCGGTACCGCTGAGCAGCAGAGCATTAGAGGCCGTCAATATTTCTTTTTTGATTCTTTCTTCAGTCCGTGAACGTTTAAGGGTAAAGTCAGCAGGCCTTTTTCGTCTTAATATGCCATATATATTTTTACGCAAGAGAGGGAGTACTTTATCAAGTTCACGATCCAACACACGATTACTCAATAAAAGATTTGCGGAAACAGATATAAACCGTCCCGTTTCCTTACCTTCATCCAATAGCGGGAGAAAAAAGGGATCAAGCTTATAAATGTTAACCTTTTCAATTTTAGCCTCTTCCTCTTCTTCCTCCACTTCTTCTTCTACCTGCTCTTCTAGAGGGGCAACACTTTCCTGTTCTTCACCCTGGAATAATAGAAAGCCCACTCCAATAATCAAGATAAGGAGCACACCCCCACCAATCATTAAAAGCTTTTTATTAGCAAGGATTTTCTGGAGTTTACCCTTAATTCCTTCTGCCGCCGCGTCCTCACCGCCAGCATCCTCTAAGAGACGTTCAAGTTCTTCAGTCTCGTCGGTGGATAACTCCGCATCTTGTTCTTGGTCTTCAGCCATTTTTCATTTCTAAAATTATATTTTGTCCTTAAAGATATAACGGTATAAAAACATAAGAACTAAACAAATAACTCATTGAAATATTGTTAATTATTAAGTGCCTGGATTTTTTTATAAAGTTCATGGACATTTTGTCTCAGGACCTCAGGAGTAGAATTATTCTCCAGTAAGAAATCTGCAAACTTATTTTTCTCTTCAAGTTTCATTTGATTCTTGATTCGAGCCTCTGCCTGATCCCGGTTTAAATCACTACGAGATAAAATACGATCAAGTTGTTGCGCTTCATTGGATTGAATAACGATTACCTTATCCACATTTTTGTAATTTTCTGATTCGATCAGTAAAGCAGCTTCAATGATAACGATCGCAGAGGGATCACTATTGCTGATTCTGGCGTATTCCTCCTGTTCCATTTTAATGATTTTGGGGTGGAGAATGTTCTCGAGGGACGATTTCTTATTAGCATCCTTAAATATGATTTTAGCCAGTTCTCCCCTGTTTAAGTTTCCATTTGAATCAAGGATATCATCACCAAAATTTTCTATGATTTCGTTTAGAGCAGGTTGACCAGGACGGACTAATTCACGGGATAATTTATCCGCATCTATGATATAGGCACCGAGTTCCTTAAAAAATTTTGCGGCTAAACTTTTTCCAGAACCGATTCCACCTGTCAGGCCTAGAAGTAAAGACACTGGCGTTATGCTTTCTTTTTCAGGAGATCATCATAAAGACGCATGAGTTTTTGTGTGATAGGGCCTGGTTTTCCTGAACCGACAGGCCTTCCATCAAGATGGGAAACGGGCATTACCTTTTTTAGAGTTCCTGTAAGGAATATTTCATCTGCTTTCAAGAGCTCTTCGCCGGGCCACATCCCCTCTTCTATATGAAATCCATTTTCTTTAGAAAGTTGGATAACCATTTCCCTGGTTATTCCCGAAAGAATTCCACAGTCCATGGAAGGGGTGAGAATATGTCCTTCACAAACAAAAAACAGGTTACTGGTAGTTCCTTCGGTCAAAAATCCCCACGGATTAACCATTATCGCGTCCTGTGCCCCTAATTTATCAGCTTCCATTATGGCCAGAACATTATTCAAGTAGTTTCCGGTTTTTATATTTGGGTTTAATGAATCACGAGAGTTCCTTTTTATAGACACCAGCGCAACACCAATACCATTTTCATAACATGATTTTGAATATTCAGTTGCCCCCATCACAATCATGATTACATTTGGGTGATCGCATGATGAAGGGTCGATATTGAGTTCACCGACTCCACGGGTAACAATGATTCTTATATAGGACTCTTTGTTATCCGCAACGGTTAATGTGTTATTGAGCTGTTCCCTGAACCACTCCCTATCACGGGGTATTTTTAATGAAATCGCCTTAGCGGATGTGTCAAGCCGATCAAGATGCTTATCTAAAAAACAGGGTTTATTGTCAAGTGTGCTCACAACCTCATACACACTGTCGCCAAATAAAAATCCGTGATCCATTATAGATATATTTAACTGGTCCAGGATTTCTCCGTTAAAATTAAATTTTGTAGCCATACTCGTTTATCGAATACCCCGTGTTGTCACCGGTTTTTATTTACCAACAGATTTCAGAATATCTTCTAATTTCTTTTTGTCTTCAGAAGAATATTGATCAAGCGGTTTGCCGTTATCCGGCAACTTGCCCTTTAAGTCATCAAAAGTTTCTTTCAATTTTTTTAATTCCTTTAATTCTTGAAACTTTTCTTTGGCACCATCTATATCAAAATTTGAAATCTTTTTCCTGAAATTGAGCGTTTCAGGATTCTGATTCACAAAATTTAAAACCTTGGCTAAATAGGGAGCGGTGAAAGAGTCTTCAGTGATTTTTTTAGCGACTTCCGGAAAAAACTGCAAAGGAAATGTAATTGCCACTAATATAGCCGTTCCCTTGGCTAACCCAACAATCCCACCCAGAATCCTATCGAACATAGAGAGTTCAGTCCCAGACCATAGCATTCCCTTCGCAATTCTACCCATCAAAGAAATGATAATTGCAGTGATAATATAAATGGCCACAAAAGCAACCAATTTAGCTATTGGCTTACTGGGTATACTCTCCATTAATACCCGGGCAAATGTTTCTTGATATTTCACAGCCATTAAGTAACCACCAACATATGCGAGGAGAGAGAATATCTCACGCACAAGTCCCTTCATAAGTGAAAAAACCAGGCAGAGTCCCAGCAAAATCAAAACGAAAATATCAAAAAAGCTCATTAAGGTTTTCCCTGGGTTCAGTTTTCTTTTGGAAAAAAAGTTTCGTCAATCAAAATTTGTTTGAAGAGTAATTTAAATGATGATGTGAATTTATCCGGGTCTGTGGAAACATCATTTTTAATTTTCAATAGATCAAAAAACGCGCCTTCGTTGATTTCTTCAGGGTTAAATTGAATCGTCTCGTCCGTTACGCAGGTATAAACCTGAACATGTTCGCCGTAAGTTTCCTGGCAAGCTGCAATTTTCATGTAGGGAGTCAAATCAGCTTTTATATTCAGCTCTTCTAAAAGTTCTCGGCAGGCGCAATCATCATAAGACTCTCCGGCATCTACATGACCCGCTGATGAAGTATCCCACAATCCCGGGTTTTCATCTTTACTAAGAGATCTTTTCTGCAAATATAATTCTTTTTGTGAATTAAAAACCAATATATGAACAGAGCGGTGAAGCAGATTGTTTTGATGAATATGCTTGCGACTAGCCTTCCCTATTACGCAATCATTCTCATCAACAATGTTGTAAATCTCTTGATCAACGTTCATGATAGAGTGATTTTAACTTTGATCAGGTCGAAGATAACTTAACTGCCGGGGAAACTCACCTTCTTCGCAATAATTATTCTGGGCTAACAACTTGGCATCATTTATAGCCTGCCGAGAACCCTCTAGTGTTACATTATGATATCCCTTGTCAGCAAGCAACCCTCCTGCCTGCAACAGGCTCATGACGGACTTAGCATTGAACTTTTCATCATCAATCAGCATGATCAAATCCCCCTCATGATGACGAGCGATCAAGGAAAGATATGTAGAAGGCCTTGCATGAAACCCTAAAGGTTGCGGAACAGGCACTTCAGCCCTGACAATTTCAACAAACCCTTTTAATATTGCCTTAACTAACTTGTCCCCTTCGTGAAGATAATATTTGCTGTAATGAAATCCAAAATTGAAAATCTGCCCCAACAATGCTTCTTTATTGACCAGTTTTGAAATTTGCTGTTTGCACTCACCGTGTCGAATATCATCTTCATGTCGTTCATAAAAATGACAAAGCCAAAGAACTACCTCCAGAAGATGTAGAGGCATGGATATATAACCTCGCAAGTTTTTCAGATCTGTATGAGATTGTTCTATCGTTGTATTTTTTACATAGGTATCATATTCCGACTGCACGCTATGCACCAGTTCTTTAAACATTCTCACAAGCTTTTCATCAATTTTTGAAGGAATAATGTGGCGAAAGTCTTCAAGATTATCACTCTTTTGAAGACCTATTTCACTGATCATTTTTGAAACCTTCCTGTATTTCTGGCACAGATCCAATATCCTCTCAGTTTCACCTTTGACTTCGTCTTCCAGAACAGTTCTTGGTAAACGTTTATTACTCTCAATATCGGAGAACTCATTCATGGAAAATGGGTCCTGGGAAATCTGGAGGCCATTTATCTTTCCAGTTTTGACAACTTCTGCTCTCAACCCTTTTATTGATGAATTTAAAAAAACCAGTGCCTTGTATGCTGATTC
>WAHY01000002.1:148529-198063 GCA_009873635.1 Nitrospinota bacterium | reverse complement strand
TATCTATCCAGAATATGTTTTATATAAAATGCGGCTATGGAGAGATTTCGCATGCAGGCTACATATTCAGAAAAAAAGGACCATGTTTTATTTTCTCTCGCACCATGTTCGTCAAGAACACTCTCGAGGTATTCTGTTTCCTGAATCAGGCTGGAGTAAAATTTGCGGGATATATCCTTACCACCCTCAACTTTTTCACAAAACAAGCCACTTACTTTAAAAAATAATCGGGATGGTTCCTGGACAATTTGTAAAAACTCTTCTTCAGTAATAATCTGGATGAGGGATTTTGCTTCCATATGACTTACAATGCACTGGAAAGGGTTGGCATACCAAAAGTTACCTTAGTTTTCAGTATAACCGCATTCGAATTGAGTTAAAAGGCCACAGATTCAACAGAGAATTTTTTAGGCAGATATTTTTGCCAGATCTCGATATGGGAGTCTGGGCCAGATGGGATAACAAAGGGAATATACTGATGTTCCGGTTTTTTAGGGAGTTGAATTAGCTGCATATTCATTTCAAAAGGAGTTCGGTCTCCTTTTTTAAGATTGCATGTTTTACAGGCAACGACAATATTAGTCCAGTTGGTTTTTCCACCGCGTGATTTTGGAACCACATGGTCCACTGTAAGAGGATGATTGGATGTACCACAATACTGGCAGGTGTAATTATCCCGACGAAGGATATTTTTTTTGCTGAAAGCCAAACCCTTCTTACGGTTTCGCCGAACCATTTTCAAGACACGTATCACGGTAGGAAGTTGAAAACTGGTGGAAGGAGTTCGAACTGTATATCCAGCACTATCCAACTCCTCGGCTCTACCACCAAATACCATTGTAATAGCATGGCGTGCACTACAAAACTGGAGCGGTTCGTATGAATAATTCAAAACCAGGCTTTTAAACGAATCGAGCATATTTCCCAACCTCGCAAAGCTGCTTGAACTCTATTGCCAAACCCACATTAATTCGAAAAATTCTACTCCTACACCTTTAAGCTGTCAATAGCAAGAGAAGCAAAAGCGGTTATTATAGAATATTTCCCGCTCCCAGATGGTTTTTGGGGTCCAGACAATATTTAATTTTTTTTAAATCGCTCAAACCCTCTGGCCCAACCATTTTTGCAAAATATTTTTTTTTCAATTTACCTATACCATGTTCTGCGGAAACTGTCCCTCGCCATTTTAATATCTGGTCTGCGATTTGATCATACACTACTTTCGCTTTCTCCATCCTGCTTGATTCTGGCAGAAGATTTATATGCAAATGATTATCCCCTAAATGCCCAAACATAACATAATCCACATCGTTTTCTTCCAGCGTATTCTGGTAAAACCTCATCATTTCTAGAAAGTGATCATCTGGAACGGCCATATCTGTTCCAAGTTTAACTCTGCCAGCGCGACTATTTTCTTCATTTATAATTATTGGTATATCATGCCTGAATTCGTGGAATTTCTGAATATCTTTTGCCTCTTGAGCGAACCATGAATCATCCAGCATGACATTTTCTTCACTCAAAAACTCATACCAGTTTTCCATCGCCAGATCATAATCACTCCGATCAAAGACAGCCTGCTCAAAAAATAAAGCCGCGTTGGAGTTAGAAGGAATATTTGGGTGTTTGCTCATTAACCTTTTTAATGAGTTCTGGTCGAAATATTCTAAAGAACAAGGGTCTATTTTTGTTCCCTTTAATGACCTGATTTTCGGGATCAGTTCCCAGCATAAACTCTCTTTTTCAAAAAACAAAATTCCACTTACAAAGTCATATGGGCTCTTCTCAAGTCGAAGAACAATGTTTGTAAAGATTCCCAGTGTTCCATCTGATCCAATGAATAAGTCCAGCCAGTCCATCTCTGGACGAATATAATATCCAGCCGCATTTTTACAATTAGGACTCTGATAGGAAATTTCTGGAAAAAAAACACTACTGCCATCATCAAAACTCAAGGGTTCGCAAATTTTCAATCCCCTTTTGAGTATTGTTTTTCTTCCATCCACCAAAATAAGCTCTATTTCTTCGACATAATCACGAGTCACTCCATACTTATAGCTCCGTGACCCAGAAGCATTCGTGGCAAGAGTGCCTCCAAGAGAGGCCCATGTTTCTGTAGGGTTGGGCGGATAAAACCAATCAGTAGTTTTTAAAAAACTTTGCAGTTCATTTAAAGTGGTGGCAGCACCAACTTGCACAAATCCTTCGTCCTTTAAATCAATTTTATTTAGTTTCTCCAGCGAAACAATAATACCTTCAGAAGGGATGCGGGAAGCTGTAAGCCCTGTCCCCGCCCCTGCAACTGTTACAGGACGTGTTTCAGTTTTAAGAAAATCTGCAAGCTCTCCTGAAAATTCAGGAATTATAACTTCTTCAGCATTACCCTCAGAATAATTCGAAGCATCTTTCAAATATGGGGAGATGAACTCGGGCTTAGTTTTTCTGATCATTGAATTATCAAAGGTAGTAAAAACCCTGGTAGCCGTTATGTCGTTCAATAAGTTCTAATACTGTATAGACTTTGTCATTTTTCATTTCCGGCTGAGTAAAAATTTGTTTGTTTTCTAGTAGAAAACGTCTGATATAGTCAGCAAAAAAGTCATCGGTTTTTTGACCATGAAGTGTCATGTCATGTATTATTTCTGGATGTAGAATCGTCTTCAGTAGCAGAACCCTGTCGGCGACTCTCTTCCATTTTAGGTTGATTATGAATGAACTTTGCGTATTTGATCATCAAAACCACCATTCCTATTGCAAAGAAAACTGCCAAAGATAAAAATAAGTTTTCCACCCCACCCTCCAGTTAGTCATTTAAATATATTATATCACCACAATAATCTTCATGAAAGCGGGAGAACAAGTTAAGATAAGAGTCCTGCTTGACAGTGGGACTAAAGCATAAGTATCCTGATGTTGCCCAACACAATTTGCCTGTGTTGATTCTTTGAAAAATCTATCGTTAAGGATCAAACATTGAAAACGACTACAAAAAAATCCATAGAAATTGATGGTGTTACTTTACATTTGAGCAAGCCCGACTCGACCCGCCCTGAATGGATTGGACAGGATGAAGTCCTAAAACAAATTGAGGCCTGCTGGATGGTTGTTTCAGAAAAAGATTTTCCTCTCTCTCCAAGAATTACAGGTATGCCTGGAACCGGGAAAACAACCCTGGCAATGGTTGCTGCAAATCAAAGAAAACAGCCCCTGTATATATTTCAATGTACTAGCGACACGCGCCCCGAGGATCTGTTAATAACTCCTGTTTTGTCGGAGCATGGAAAAATTTCCTACCATGCTTCTCCCCTGGTGTGTGCCATGATCGAAGGTGGGATATGTATTCTTGATGAAGGCAATCGTATGAATGAAAAAAGCTGGGCATCGCTTGCCCCCCTTCTTGACCACCGACGTTATGTAGAGTCCATTATTGCTGGAATTCAGATTCACGCTCATAGAGAGTTCCGTGCATGTGTAACAATGAATAACGATGAGTCAACATTTGAGATACCAGATTATATCCTTTCCCGCCTGCAACCCACCTTGCAAATGACGATGCCTAGCTATCAGGATGAGTTGGACATACTTAGATATCATCTTCCATTTTCAGAGGAAGAACTTCTGAAAATGACAACGGACTTCCTGCAGAAATCTCACCAGTTGGAACTGGATTTTTCGCCGCGTGATGGCATCCACATTCTCCAATATGCCTTGAAACGCATCAGTCAAAATAAAGAAAGCCCTTTAGCCAAGGATGAATTATGGAAAGAAGCAGTCAGTAAAGTACTTGGTGAAGAAGCACTTGACCTGGATGCTCTTGCTGCCAGGAATAAAAGAGCTTTGGGAGATGAAAGACTGCCCATGGGACTGGGAGATTTCTTTTTCAATGATGACAGCCCATTGCATCCCGACAGCGATCAATAGGTTTACAAACTAATGAGTCAAATTCTCAAGCTCAGCTCTCGCATCAGCTTTTTGCCTGTGGTGCATGGAAGTGGAAGTTTTGCAAGAGAGATACGTCATCGACTATTATCCAATGCCTATAATTGCCTTGCGGTCGCACTTCCTCCTGAATTCAAACAAACAGTAGAAGAAGGCATCAAAATATTTCCAGGTATTTCACTGAGTTGTCAAGTTGAGAAGGACGGTGCAATGAATTACGTCCCTATTGATCCCAGTCAGCCGTTAATCATGGGATTACGCATTGCCCTGCAAGAGGGAATACCACGACATTTCATTGACTGGAGTACTGAAAGCTATGAAAAAAGAAGCATAGATTTTCCTGACAGCTTTGCTTTGAGCAAGATGTCTTATGAAAAATTAGTCAGTGTGCTTCTTCTAACCCAAAAAAGGCCCAAAGATAAGAGCCAGCACTTTTGGAGAGCCAGATGGATGGCCTACCAGCTTCATCAATTAGAGATGGAATATACAAACATAGTTTGCATATGTTCCATTCTGGATTGGCCTTGGATTAAAGAAGCCTATGATGAAAGGATGGAAGTCAGCCCTCCTAAAAAAGCTGATGGCTTGCCAATATTATATGGAGTTGAAAAACAAACCTTGTTTTTTGCATTAACAGAATTGCCCTATGTCACTTATTTATATGAAAAAAAACGTCAAGATTTGCGTCCTGATAATAATGCCCCAATTGACGGAGTTAAGGAAATACTCCTCCGAGCACGTGAATTATTTATTAAAAAGCACAAGATTCGTTATCACAATCTGACTTCGCAAACTTTCCAGATATTATTGCAATACATTCGCAATCTTACTTTAATGGAGTCCCGTCTTCTTCCAGACCTCTATACTCTCGTTAATTCCGCCAAACAGTTTGGCGGAGACCCTTTTGCCATCGCAGTTTTAGAAGCCGCACGAGAATACCCGTTCGCTCCTGCTGACAAATTACCTGATACGCTTTCACTTGGCATTGATCAGGCTTTGCCTGATGAGGAAGGTGCAAAACCGGTCTCCATGAAAAATCGTTTGTCAGAAACTCATCTCGAGTGGAGAACGCTGAATTTAAAACCAGAGCCCGACATACATACCCAGGAAAAGTGGCAGCATCACTGGGACCCTCATGGACAATGTTCCTGGCCGCCCGAAGATGAAAAAATTGAAAATTTGAATACACATGTGCGCGAACAAACCAAACTACTTTTGAGCCATGATCTGGCACGTACAGAAAAATTCACCTCATCTGTAAAAGACGGTATAGATATCAGGGATACACTTAGACATTGGTATACGGGAGACATATATGTCAAAGAAGTGCCTCCCTCAAGGGGGCAGGTTGAAATTATTGTATTTATATTCGACCCGGATCCCGAGCCCAAAAATTATAGCTGGTGCCAAACCTGGTACGCTGAGCATGATGAGGAATCTACATTATGTTTTTTTTCCACTGAGTATATGAATAATTTGGTTGGACCGGGTATTGGCCAAGCCACTTATGGTGGGTGTATGATGATCTATCCACCCCGCCCTATTCCTGATATCTGGAGAGACCCACGCATACAGTTCTCCGAAACCCTGGAAGAAAGACTGCTTGAAGCTTCTTTTTTTCACTCCCGGGAAACTCATATCACTGTCGTCTCTCCCTGCGCACCACGACTGACATGGAGAAGACTTGCTAAAAAATATGGCAAAAAAATAATTCATATTCCTTTAAAACGTTTTTCAAATCAGACCATAGAGAAAGTAAGGCGATTCCATGTACTGAACGGGAAGAATATCCGTTCCTATGCACAACGATTTATCCAGGACCTGTAAATTAAATGCCGATATATGTTCGCGAAGCCCAGGAAAATGATTTGCCGATATTGGTGCAAAACAACCTGTGTTTAGCGAAAGAAACAGAGGCTTTACAGTTAGACGGAGAAATATTGAGAAAAGGTGTATTGAAAGCCTTGGAAAGAGAAGAATGTCATTATTTTGTTGCTGAGCTTGCCGGGAAAGTGGTGGGACAAATGATGATAACTTATGAATGGAGCGACTGGCGCAATGGACTGATCTGGTGGATGCAAAGTGTATATGTTGTCCCGGAATTTCGTAAACAGGGAGTATTCAGGACTTTATTCAGGCATGTTGAAGAACTTGCGAAAGGCCATCGGCAGGTTAAAGCACTGCGCTTATATGTCATGCATGATAATAATACAGGTCAGAGCACATACAAGAGCCTGGGAATGAAAGACTCCGGTTATATTGTTTTTGAAAAAGAAGGTTTTGATTGAATGAGGTACGTAACAGCTCAGTTTAATTGGCTGGGTTTTTCCAAAGACAAGAAATCTTGATGAAGCGCCACATTACGAGAAAAAGCTTCCTGAACAGCATCCGGGAATACTCGGTCACATTCACTGAGATATTTCATCACAGCAATCATCCAGTCCGACTCATTTGGAGACTCAATGACGGCAATGTTTTCATCCTCGTAATCTTTACAAATTTGATCTGACATCCGAGTTGTTCCTGGCAGAGTGTCTTTCTTTATGATCGTTAGTGGACGAAGAGGATCAATATTTATAATTTCCAACCCCTGATATTGATTTGGAATGTCTTCTTCTACAAACTCCTCTATTGGGATTCCATTCACGTTGGTGAGCCCCGGTTGAGCTAATGAAGCAATATAAATAGGGACTCTTTTTATGGAAGCCTGCTCTGCATAGCCTTCACGAAGTATCGTTTCTTTATTCTCAGTTTGTCCAAAAACAACAAAATCCCAGCGACCATAAGTCAACCTTTTTTGTTTTTGAATAATGACGGTTTTTTCATAGGCCTTTACGAGCTTTTCGTAAACTTTTTGGTCTTTAGTCCTGACTTTAATTTTTGGCATTGAGTTACCTGATAAAAAAACTTACCAAAAACAATTATAACATGCGATGAGTCTTCAAGAATTAAGAGATGACAAAATTTTTACGCTAATGAATAATAAGCGTTATTTTAAATATTTTGGCAATATGGAACTTCAGCTTTGCTATACTAGAATGAGAAAAAACCGCGCTTTTAATAAGTCCCACCTGTAAATATCCTTACTTAATGGAAAGCAATAAGAAAATAAGTAAAGCAGCAGGTACTGTAAGTGGAATGACACTGTTATCCAGAATTTTCGGATTTCTGCGCGATATGGTCATTGCTATGGCTTTTGGTTCTTCCGCATCTGCTGATGCCTTTTTTGTAGCATTTCGAATCCCTAATATGCAGCGTAGAATATTAGGTGAAGGAGCGGTAACAGCTGCTTTCATACCTGTTTTTACCGAGACTCTGACGCAGAAAGGTGAGTCTGCCGCATGGAAATTGACCGCAAATTTATTCAATATCCTGCTTGTAATTTTATCTGCAGTGTCCTTACTGATTTTAGTATTTTCTCCTGCGGTTATTACTGTTTTTGCCCCTGGATTTCTTGATGAGCCGGGAAAGTTTGAATTAACTGTCAAGCTGACTCGCTGGATGGCCCCTTATTTATTTTTCATTGGTTTGGCCGCTTTTTGCATGGGCATACTCAATTCTCTTAAAGTATTTGCCCTACCTGCAGCTGCCCCAATATTACAAAATATAAGCATGATTGTGTCAGTTCTTGTCATTGCCCCACTAATGGATGAACCGATTATGGGTCTTGCCATTGGTGTTGTGGTCGGTGGGGCACTTCAACTATTAGTTCAGCTGCCAACTGTATTTAAAAAAGGTATGTGGCTGGAAATGAGTTTTGATTTCAGGCAGGAAGAAGTTGTCAAAATAGCCCGGTTGATGGGACCCGTTATATTCGGCCTGGCTGTTTATGAGTTGAATATTATGATTGATACCTTGATCGCCTCCATGCTTCCAGGCGGGTCAATTTCATATCTATATTATGGAAACAGATTAGTGCAATTACCGCTAGGTATATTTGCGGTGGCGTTGAGCGTGGCCCTTCTGCCCACATTATCAAGCCAGGCCGCAAAGGGAGATCTTAAAGAGTTGGTAAAAACTATTGGTTTCAGCATCCGGCTCATCCTCTTTATAACAATACCAGCCACAATTGGATTGATCATTCTTAGAGAGCCCATCATTAATACGATATGGGAACGAGGAGAGTTCCTGACAACTACCACTGAAGGCACAGCCATTGCCCTGCTTTATTATTCGGTTGGTCTATGCGCTTATTCGGGAATAAAAGTTATCGCGCCGGCCTTTTACTCCCTTCAAGACACTAAAACCCCAGCCAAAATAGGTATTTATGCCATGGTACTCAACATAGTATTAAATCTCATTTTAATGAAGCCTTTGCAGCATGGTGGTTTAGCACTGGCAACTTCCATAGCAGCCATATTTAATGTTGCTATGTTGATCTACCATTTAAGAAAGCGTCTGGGCCTGATGGGGGGAAGGAAAATATTACGTTCAACGATTAAAATGTTTGCTGCCTCACTGGCAATGGGTGCGGCCACTTTTGTTTGTCGGGAAAGCTTTTTTAATGTCACAGACTCAATTTCAATTCGTTTGATTGCTTTGACCGCTTGCATAACTGTCGGAATACTGGTATATGCCTTAATCTCTCATTACACAAAAAACGAAGAATGGCATTTTCTTCTGGAAATGAGAAAGAAAAAACAGATGCCTGTTTAAATTATGTCCACCAACATGTAAAAAAGGATACCCCCTATGCTCGTGACCTGCTTGGATTTAGAAGGAGTTCTAGTTCCAGAAATCTGGATTGCTTTCGCTGAAAAAACTGGCATTGAAAAATTGCGCCTTACTACCAGGGATATCCCCGACTACAATGAATTGATGCAGGGACGGCTCAAAATTCTCAACGATAACAACCTCAAGCTTTCTGATATAAAAGAAGTCATAGGAGGGATCGAGCCTCTTCCAGGTGCAAAAGAGTTTTTATCCTGGCTGGAAAGTGAATTCCAGG
Organism: Nitrospinota bacterium; assembly: GCA_009873635.1. NCBI lineage: Bacteria > Pseudomonadati > Nitrospinota > Nitrospinota bacterium. The sequence continues at coordinate 189,176 of WAHY01000002.1, read as the reverse complement.
TCATAATTCTTTCTGATACTTTTAATCAATTTGCCGGGCCTTTGATGGCACAACTGGACTACCCTACTCTGTTTTGCCATGATCTGGTTGTTGATGATGCCGGGAAAATTGTCGACTACCGTTTACGGATTCCGGATGCAAAAACCAAAGCAGTGGCGGCACTGAAGGGACTTAACCTGAAAGTCATCGCGGCTGGAGATTCATACAATGATACAGGAATGTTGAAAGAAGCCCATGCCGGGATATTATTCAGAGCACCCGATAATGTTGTACAAGAGTTTCCCCAGTTTCCAGTAACTCGAACCTACGAAGAATTTAAAACAGCTATTCTTGAAGCCAGTAAAAAACTGGCTTGATTATTTTATTTCTGAATCAAGAAGTTTGCTTCCTATCCACCCTATATGGGGCGGCTTTCCGGGTTCTGTCTTGGCGGTGATTTTTGACCACTTTCCTTTTTGGTCAAGAACTTCTACCTGAGTATCACGAGTAAGGACATATAGAATTTTGCCTGTCTTGGTACTGGGTTTATCTCGCAAATTAGCAAAACTCACATTCACCTTAAAAAGCAATTTAAAATCCTTATCTTTTGCTACTTTAAGTGGAGCTTCTTTAATTGCTTCTTTAGGTATCAGGTCCTGTAATTTAATATCCAATTTTGTCACAGCGACCACTATAAATATCAAACCTAACAAAGTAATTCGAATAAAGGTCTGGAATTTGTTCAAACCTTTATCTGGATAAGGCTCTGGAGGTTCAGGAGGGTCGCATTGGATACAAAAATATCCCGGTGCAGGCAAAAGTGTTCCGCATACGTCACAGTATTGAAGCTTTCGTTTTAACTTGGGATAAGTTGCACCAGATTGCATAGTTTTGAAACTCAATTAAGCCGGTAAATTTGACTATATTTATTTTTTAAATATTTAATGAAGCAATCAGGATTGAGGTTTTCTCCTGTAACCTGTCGAACCAAAGCTGGAACTGATAACAACCTGCCCTGCTGATGAATTTTGGCACCAAGCCAGCCCCTTATAAGAGCCAGATTTCCTTCTTCGACCTGTTTTTCAATATCAGGTATTTCCTGCTTTAAGGCTTGATAAAACTGGCTGGCATATATGGCACCCAGCGTATAAGAAGGGAAATAGCCAAAAGCTCCTCCGCTCCAATGCGTATCCTGTAATACTCCGAGAGTGTCTGTTGGCGGCATGACCCCTAGATATTCTACCATTTTTGCATTCCACAACTCTGGTAAATCCTCAACCTTTATTGACTCGTCAAATAATCCTTTTTCCAATTCATAACGCAAAATGACATGCATGGGGTAAGTCACTTCATCTGCTTCAACTCTAATCAATGAAGGCTGACTCACATTAACTGCCTCATAAAACTTTTCTGTAGAGATGTTTGTGAAATTGTTCGGGAATGTATTTGCCAGCAACGGCAGGTATCGTGCACAAAAGGGTTTTCCCTGCGCAACCATACGTTCCCAGAACAACGATTGAGACTCATGAACGGCCATAGTCAAAGCTTCAGATACAGGGAGGTCGCGACCATCCTGCATACGTCCCTGTTCATAAAGACCATGTCCGGTTTCATGTATGACAGCATATAGTGATTCGACAAAGTTATCTTCCCGGTAACGAGTGGTAATGCGTACGTCTGTGGGGTGACTGCCTCCACAAAATGGATGTACCGAGACATCCATCCGTCCTTTGTCAAATATGAATCCCATTTCTTCACTTATTTTTCGACCCAGTGCTTCCTGTTCTTCAATCGGAAAATGGCCCTCTAGAATGGCAGTGTCTGGCTTGTAACCTGAGTCTTGTATGGATTTAATTAACGGGATGAGTTCAGCTTTAAGCTTATCGAACACGGGAGTGATTTCAGTTTGTGAGGTTCCTCTTTCATAAACATCTATATTAGCGTCATAAGCCTGCATATCAGGGAATACATATCCTGCCCATTTAATTTTCAAATCCACTAACCTTTTTAAGGCAGGGGCAAAATCTGAAAATTTATTTTCAGACCTGGCTTTCACCCAAATCTGATGTGCCCGGGAAGATAACTCGGCCAATTCAGTAACCAGTTCTTTCGGGGTCCGTGTTGCCATATCAAAATCCCGTCGGGCTTCACTAATATTGCACCATTCAAAATCATTAAATTCACCTTCATTTTTCTCGGGAAGCTGTTCCAGCAATTTACCCATTTCAGGGTGAGTGGTCTTTTCATGCAGGACTCCTGCCAGGGTTCCAAGTTGCTGGGCACGAGACTCTGCCGCACCGGAAGGCATCATAACTTCCTGATCCCAATGCAAGATACCCATAATCCCACCCAACCTGTTATTCTCTTGTAATCTTTGGACCAGCGCAGAGTAGGCCTCTTTTATTCCTTCATTCATTTTCTCGTATCAAATTATAAGTTAATGATTATTTTTGACTTCTGTCCCGGACAATACGCACCTTGCCTGAATCCATAATCAGAACTCTTTCGCCCGCTTTGAGGTCTTCATCATTCACCTGGACAATTGAATAAGGCTCACCTTCATCCGGCTGGATAATAAATTCGGAAGCATCACCACTCGTGATCACGTCTTCTGTTGCATGGCCCATAACTCCACCAACTACAGCGCCTCCCAGCGCACCCAAAGCACGTGTCGCAGTATTTCCTCCCAGTGTTGATCCGGCAAGCCCCCCTACGGTAGCTCCCGCTACAGCACCGGCTCCTGATTCGGTTCCTTTAATTTCCACATCTCTAACAGAAATAATTACACCCTTCTTAAAATATTGAGGAGAGCCCATTTCACTTCGATCATAAGTAGAACCAGAATGCAGCGAACAACCAGAAACAGATAGAAGAAGGATTATGATTAATAACGCTGTTAAATTTTTATACATTGCACACTCCTTGAAATTTTCTCTGGAATTATTCGGACCCACACCATCGCAAGATAAAATGAAAGGCTGTTTGCAGTCTATTATAATAATATCAAATCCACAGGTATTTATGGAATCCGATAAATAGTCTCTTGACTACCAAATGTTTATCCTTCTATTCCTGTCCTCAATAGATTTTTTGTCATCTATCAGTCATGTAAAATCATCAAATATATCTGTTTTGCGACGAGTGTATCCTTGACTTTTCAAAGGGCTTTTCCTATTATTGATAACAGTTCTCAATTTAAATCAAAGTCTTCCGTCCATAAATCCTCCTTATAATAGCTCAATAATACTTTGAAGGATTACCACATGCTGTTTAAAAAACAAAACTCACAGATCCTGAGGTCTGTTTTTTTTAAAATATTCATAATTTGGTCACTTTTTTTTAGCCAGTCTATTTATTTATTGGACCATGCTGAGGCTGCAAACGAGCAGACAATAGATAGAGTGAAAAAAATTGTCATGATGTTAAACATTGCGGCCAAAGAATTTGAAGAAGGTGTGGTGGATGGCCAAATTGTAGTGCCACCGGAATATGAAGAAAGCCAGGTATTTTTACAACAGGCAATTGAAAGGTTTGAAAGAGTTTCCTCTGAAATAAAAGATCCCCCAAAAAAAGAAGATCTAAAAAATCGTTTCACCTCAATGGCGACTATGGTCAAAGATAAGGTGGATTCGCAGTTAGTTTGGAAAGAAGTCAATAATATTAACTCTGATTTACTGGCAACATTTAATATCAATATCAATAAAATGCCTGTTTCCCCTGTTTCATTGGGAAACGGTAAAAAAATATTTGAGTCAAATTGTTCAGTTTGTCATGGAGTCAAGGGAAACGGAGATGGCCCTATGGCAAGCCAGTTTGATCCACCCCCTGCTGTTTTATCCGATCCTAAGCTTACCGGAGACGCCAACACAACCGCATACGACAATTTTGAGGTCATTAATGTAGGAATTGCCAACACCGCAATGATGGCCTGGTCCGGTGCGCTGTCAGAGACTGAGATCTGGGATGTTACCTACTACATCAGAACTTTTTCTAATGATAATTTAACACTCCCGCCTGTTAATATTGAACTCGAGGCGATGGAATCAGCGGGAGATTCTGAATCTGGAGCGGCCGACCAGGTGATCAGTGAAGTGCGTGGTCTTCTCGAAAATAGTTTGAAGATGTATAAATCCGGCCAGGTGGAAGATGCCGCAGAGATGGCTTTTGATGCCTATCTGATATATGAAAAAATTGAATCCAACCTTATTACCAAGGACAAGGATCTGGGTATCAATTTGGAATCGGCCTTCAGTAGATTCCGGGCAGAAATAAAGCGAAATGCTCCACTTAAAGATGTTGAATCACTACACAAAGAAATCAATCTCGATCTGGCAAAGGGTTTAGAATTACTTAAAAGTAAAGTCGGTTTTACAGGTATGTTTTTTCAGTCTTTCTCCATCATTGTTAGAGAAGGGTTTGAAGCTATCCTCATTATTGCCGCATTAATTGCCTTTTTAGTTAAATCCCGCAATCAGGCGCGTGTTAAATCCATTTACATTGGGGTGATTGCGGGTATTCTTGCAAGTTTTGCCACCGCTTATATCGTCCATGAAGTCCTCCATTTGAGCATGGCTAACCAGGAACTGCTGGAAGGCTGGATAATGTTAATCGCTGTTGTGGTTTTATTCTGGGTCAGTTATTGGCTGGTCTCAAAAATCGAAAACAAAAAATGGCAGAGTTATATAAATAAGAAAATGGTTGGTGCTTTGTCAAAGGGCAATACTTTCACCCTGGGTGCGGTGGCATTCATTTCAGTTTATCGGGAAGGGTTTGAGACGGTACTTTTTTATAAAGCTCTGTTTTTATACGCAGGTGATGAAACAGGCGGAATAATACCTGGATTTTTGGGTGGATGTGCTGTTTTAGGTATTGTCTTTTATTTAATCAATACATTGGGCATGAGAATTCCTATTAAATGGTTTTTTGGATTTACCAGTGTGCTTTTGTATTACATGGCGTTCACATTCATGGGGCGAGGTCTCCATGAGTTGCAAATGGGCGAACAAATTTCAATGACAGCGGCTAACTTTTTGCCATCAATTTCATGGCTTGGCATGTATCCAACCTGGGAAACATTCATTGGCCAGGGAATACTGTTTGGAGCTTTTGTGTTTGCGCTGATTTACACTTTCGTATTTCAAGCTGAGGCTGATTCCTCTCATTTAAAGGAGGAAACCTCTCAACTACAATTAAATATCAACTCAATCCACGACCTTATTGAACATATATCCCAACACGCCAAACGAAGTATGGCTTTCCTCAAAGACACTCCAGACAAGGACCTGCAAGAGCTTACAAATCATTTAAAAGAAATTGATATCAGAACTCACGAGCTGGTTGGGCAGGTAAAACATTTAGAAAACGAGCTTCAAGATGAATACGAAAAGCTCGCTAAAAAGGGGTTGGCAGATAAATAGAAGCGGGTAATTATAGAAAGAGTTAAAAAACTGATTAATGGATGTACCGCTTTTCTTTATTGGAGGTATGAGCGGGAAAAGACTGGTCACGATTTATCATATCCATTTTTTTATATTCTTCCCAGTTATCCCTGAACAAGTTAAATCCGACATAATCTAACGCTTGCATGATTTCCAGTTCAGAAATCTTTCCTTCTCCACCATCTATTTCACGAATCACATCTTCCAACTGTTCACAAAGGTTTGAAAACCGCTCTTCGTCTTCAAACATCATAAAATCTTTCATAAAGTCAAAGGACATCCCCGAATTCCCCCTAATTGGAGTGTTTTGTATTATCTACAATATTTATATTAGAATAAATTTTATTTACTGCAAGTATAAATTCTTCAATTTCTTTCTGTATCACAGAAAACGCCTTATCTGCCATACGCTTTGTGGAAAAAATTGACCCTCCCAATGCTACTGCTGAAGCCCCTGCAGAAAAATAATCCGGTATGTTTTCAGGATTTACTCCCCCTACTGCCATAAGCTTGATCTGCTCAAATGGCCCCTTTAATAGCTTGATATAGTCAGGCCCCATTTGAGAAGCAGGAAAGACTTTTACCATGGTAGCGCCTAACCGCCATGCTTTTTCAATTTCCGTGGGGGTTAAGGCTCCGGGGAAATAAGCTAGTTTATTTTTATTACAATATTCTGCAACTTCTTCATTCAGGTTTGGAGCTACAATGAATTTTGCTCCTGCGTCAATTACCTGTTCAGTGGATTCAGCGGATAATACAGTTCCAGCCCCTATGCAAAAATCTGGAAACAACTTAACAGACTGCTTAATGAGAAGAAGGGCATCAGGCGTGTTGAGAGTGATTTCAAGAAAACGAAGCCCCCCCTCGTATGCTGCTTGAAGGACTCCCTGCAGAGAATCTTTGTCAACTCCCCGTATAATTCCCATTACGGGCTCTTGCTCAAATAAAGTCAGGTCAAATTCAGCCATATTGGCCTAGACGTTGGCCTCTGATGTCAGCTTGTTATAGAATTCCAGGTATTCGTCTTTTTTATCCGAATTTCTAAGTTTCATAGCAGCACGTGGATGCAGATCCAGAATTCCGGTAATAACGTAAGGTATTGTGTAACCCCATTCGACATTTTCTCGCAACTCAACAAAATCACTTTGCAAAACTTGTAATATTGGTCTGATGTCGAATTTAGGATTTTTCAAAAAACCTAATAATAATTCCAAAGGACAGTTTCCAGCGGCTCTTCCTATTCCCCAAATGGTTCCATCCAAATAGTTAATATTTTGAATGATTGACTCAATCGTGTTGGCAAAAGCAAGCTGCTGGTTATTATGAGCGTGAATACCTAGCTCGCGGGTTGGCAATGCAGACTTATATTTTTTAGCTAGATAAGCAATTTGTTCAGAGTATAGTGCACCGAAACTATCGACCAGATAAACAACATCCACAGTACTTTCCTTTTCTATCTGTTCCAGCGCTTCATCCAATTCCCTTTCCCTGGCGTGTGACACAGCCATGATATTAATGGTGGTTTCATAACCTTTAGCGTTCAGTGTGTTAACAAGGTCAATAGCCTTATCAATATCTTTGACATAAGAGGCAACCCTCATCATGTCCACATAACTCTCAGACTTAGGGATAAGTGCGTTGGGATCAAATCGTCCAATATCAGCCATGACAGAAATCTTGCATTTTTTTTCAGTATCCCCGACAATGTTTTCAAGGTCCTGTTCTGTACAAAATTTCATGGGGCCAAATTCACCACGTTTAAACTGATTCTCGTCTGCCTTGTAACCCAGTTCAATATAATCAACACCAGATTGATTAACTGCGTTAAAAACCCTGCGGACAAGATCATCGCTGAACAGGTGATTGTTCATCAATCCCCCGTCGCGAATGGTGCAATCTAATACTTTAATCTCTTTTCGGTACATGATCTTAAATCTCCTAACGGGGGCCGATATGTGCCACCGGGAAAATGTATTTCAGTAAAACTTTCAATGAATTGGAAGTTGCCATTATATTTATTAAATAGGTGGGGGTCAATGAGATAATTCTCAATAGATTCTTTAAAAGTCCTTATATGACAGTAGTTTTCAAAATTTGCCCCCAAACCATTCACTTTGCTATAGAAAACCTCGTATCGGGATACAAAATATGACAAAAAATACATCTTTCTGGCTCGTGAAGCAGGAACCCTCACAATACAGTTGGGAACAATTTATAAAAGACGGGAAAACATACTGGGATGGTGTGCGTAACTATCAGGCACGTAACAACTTGAATGCCATGAAAAAGGGAGATCTGGTGTTCTTTTATCATAGCGTTACGGGAAAGGACATCAAAGGCATCGCAAAAGTTACACGTGAAGCTTATCCTGATCCTACCAGTGATGATCCGAGATGGCTGGTGGTCGACTTGAAACCGGTTAAGGCACTTCAGGAATCTGTCACCCTTGAAGAGATTAAGGCCCATAAGGATCTTCAGGATATAGCCCTGGTCAAACAATCACGTCTTTCTGTTATGCCTCTAACAAAAAAAGAAAGTCATATTATCCTCAAAATGGGTAAGACTTCTATCTAATCCCTTAATGATGATTTAAAGTATAGAAATTGAATTGACTTGAAAAAAATTGAAGTATAAATTTATCAAGCAATATTTTTTAATTAGAATCCCCAAAAATATTCCCTCTATTTAATGATCTTTCATCATATAAACTCTAAATACATGAGATAAGATATATGAAATCTGGCAAAATTCTGATTTTGATTATTAACCTATTGGTATTGATTAGTTGCTCGGGGGACAAACCTGATAATAAATCCCCAAGATCAACAGCAACAGACCCCCATGTTGAAGCAAAGCCTGTTGATCCTGCCCCAAACCCTACAAATTCTCAGAAATCACAACCGGATTTACATATAAGCGGTTCCCAAAATACTCATATTTCAGGTGCAGCTATAGGGTCAAGACATGTCAGCGGCCAATAAAGCTAAACAATTAAAAAACATGAAATCCATCTTAATATTTATTTTAATTTATTTGTTCTCTTCAATATCATTATCAATCGCAAGCCCAATGGAGAAATCAGCTTGCCTCAAAAAAGTGGGTGTCTTGAAGTTACCAAGAGAACAGGTAGCTGAATATGATGGGATTTGGGGACTCTTTCAGAAAAATGCAGAACTCCAAGATAATTCTGTTCAAGGGATTACTTTGGATAAATTAATCAACGCAATCCTTTTTAATCTGGAGTTTTTATGCAACACCATTGATGGGATCCCTTTTGACGAACTATCGGATTATGTCACTGTAAATCTGGCTGAGAAAGGTGAAGAAAAGTTCAGGCAGGAACTACTCAACCTTGGAAAAAATGAAGGGCAAATAGCAGTATGGTTTGAATTTGCTAAATTTGCCATAGCAAAACGTCATCGTTCCCTTGATCCCGAAAAAATCACACGCTCGATCCACTTGGCCCATCCATTTCTAGAAAGTTATTTGGAACTTGCCGAAAAAATAAATCGCAAAGAAGGCAAGAGCAATGCCGTTCAAGAGGCACAAAACCTGATAGACCAAATCCAGAAGTTTTTCGAAACAGACCCATATATGGCACAAGCTATTCACGAGAACTCCCAAATTCCATATGCTGATTGGGATGAAAACTATGGGGGCTCCTGAACTTTATGCGAATCGATTTCATTTTAATATCTAATTAGAGGAAATAATGAGTAATTTTTTAGTCATAGGCGGAACAGGAGTGATGGGAAGTGCAGCGATCCGAGCAATTCGGGAGAAGTATGGGGATTCAGCGAAAATACTGGCGAATTGGTATGGAAAAGAAGAGCCTGGTTTTACCATAGATGGTGCTGATGAAACGCTGTTTGGGGATATAAATGATCCGCAAGTACTAGATAAAATCAAAGCATTCGACAATGGTCAATTCGAAGCATTGTTTTATGCCACTGCCCTTGGTGAAGTGGGAGTCCCTATAGCTGAGGCCACTCCTGAATCAGTATCTCAATCCAATAAACTTTCATTTGATCCAATACCAAGGCTCGAATCAGAATTAGATATAAAAACAATCGTCACCTATTCTACGTTCTATGTGATCCGCCATCAACTTTCCACTTATGGAGCAATGGGTCATTCAAAGGAAGCGATTGAGAAATGGACTGTTGAAACAGGAAAATCCCGGCGTGTATGTATCCGTGCCGGCTTATTTGAGTCTCAATCATCCCGGGGTATTAAACTATTATTGAGAAAAACCGCAAAAAATCCTGATAACTTAAGAGATCCTTTACTCCGGTCCTATTTTGAAGGAAAAAGCTCTAAAGAAGGTATTCAGAAGTTTGAAGAAGGCATTTTTAATGAAGAAAAAGAGGCTTATGGAGATTGCAGAACTACTGCTGATGATTTATATCAATCCCATTTAAAGCTGTTTGAATCTCCAGAAGCTATTTTTATTAATGTCTGCGGAAAACGTATTTGGCTTTCAGATTCCCCTTTACTGCTTAAGGATTATTTATAAAATTCATGTTCTGTTGCAAAAATCCCCTGTTTTTCAATAGAAAACGCTATTGAGTTGAGTATTCGCAATAACAATAATTCATTTCAATTGATTTAACTTTGCTTTTATTTGATAATTGTGTATTCAATTATTTTGAAAACAAAGTACTTTCTCATTTATCCTTAATAAACTATGGATGTTAATGAAGCACAGAAGAAAGATGAGGCTGCAAAACCTCGTAGGTTTTCAAATGATGAAAACTTAAACACTCTTCTTAACAGTGTTGTTGACGAAGTGAGTGTTTACGCTGAGCGCCTGGGCGGACAAATCAAAAAGCTTTCTGATATAGGACGTGCCCTATCAGGTGTTTATGATTTGAACACTCTTCTTGAAATGATTGTTGATCAAGCTAGAAATTTTACTAATGCTGATGCAGGGACTTTATACATTGTTGAAAACAGTACCCTGCGGTTTCAAATAGTTCAAAATGATAGCTTAAAAATACGGATGGGGGGGAAAACCGGGGAAACCATCCCATTCCCACCTGTTGAAATGAAGGAGTCCAATGTTTCTGCTTTTGTCGCCTTAAAAGGGGTGTCTGTAAACATACCTGATGTATACGACACAGATCTTTTCGATTTTACCGGTCCTAAAAAGTTTGATAGTTCAACTGGGTATCGATCAAAATCCATGCTGGTTGTGCCTATGCGCAACCATGAAAACGATGTAATTGGTGTATTACAACTATTAAACGCAACCAATCCAAAAACCAATGAGGTGATCGCGTTTTCACAGGATTATGAAAACCTAAGCGAATCATTGGCATCTCAAGCAGCTGTTTCAATAACAAATGCCAAGCTCATATCCGATATGGGTGATTTGTTTGAAGCATTTGTAAAAGTTATGGCGACAGCCATTGATGAAAAATCTCCTGTTACAGGTGGGCACATCAGAAGAGTTGCAGAACTGACACTGACTATGGCTGAGGTAATCCATGACATCAAGGAAGGTCAATTTAAAGACATTACTTTCTCGCAAGATCAGTTATACGAACTAAGAATTGCGGCCTATATGCACGATATCGGAAAAGTCACAACGCCAGTGGAGATCGTTGAGAAGGCTAAAAAACTACAGACAATTTTTGATCGTATCCATTATGTTCGTTTGAGAATGGATTATATAATTCAAAAAATTAAACTGGAGGGGCAAAATAGTAAGATTGAGTTATTACAAAATGGAAATGACCCGGCCAAAATAAAATCATGTGAACAAGAAACACTCGAAAAAGTCGCAGAGATGGAAGAAATCAGGGATTTTGTTAACAAGTGTAACGAACCTGGCGAATTTCTTGAGGATGAAACTCTGGAAAGGCTCAAAGAATTGTCTAAGAGGACTTATCAGGACGAAGCAGGTGAAAGCCAACCTTTCTTAACTGAGGATGAGCTGTTAAACCTATCTATCAGACGGGGAAGCATAACAGAAGCGGAAAGGAAAAAAATGCAGGGTCATGCTGCTGTTACCCTGAAAATGTTAAAACAGATTCCTTTTACAAAGAAATTAAAAAATATCCCGAATTTTGCTGGAGCTCATCACGAATTCATCAACGGCAAAGGATACCCACTGGGATTGGCTGGGGATGAAATTCCATTTGAAGGAAAATTAATGGCTGTTACCGATATCGCAGAAGCATTAACCGCATCGGACAGACCTTATAAAAAAGCCATGCCCCTGGAAACTGTTTATCGAATTCTTCGCTCTATGGCAGAAAAAGGAGAACTCGACCCCAATCTGGTAGATCTTTTTATCGACAAAGAGGTTTATAAGATTTATCAGGAAAGACACGAAAATGGCGCTAATGAAAAGAAAAGTTCGGAAGCTGAAGTAAAATCTTAATCCTGCTTTTATCCAGTCAAACTATCACTCCCCCTAACCTTCTCCAAATAATATTTTGATTTGATTATTTTTATTTGCTCTTAGGCTTATAAGGTCCTGTGCGCAGATAATTATCATTCATTTTTACATGCTCATCAATCTGGGGAGTCTCCTGTTTCTCTGTATCGGGGTGACCATCCTCGAATTTTTTTGATAGAAGATCTTTAGTCTTATCTGATAGGATTAACGATCTGCGTTTACGGGCTTGGGTCTTTTTTTTCCCAAACGTTTTTTGATATCTTTTTTTGTCCTCATGGGACATATTCAGGATCATATTGCCTCGCAATTTAAAAATATAACATTTTAGAATTATAGCATTTTTTCTCTGAAAATCAGAATATGACAGTTTAAACCAGTTTCATAATAGTTTTTATGCATATTGAAAAAATAAAAACTGCTTTAAAAGAGCCGGAAATCAATGAGTCATTTTTGCGCTCTCTCATTATAGACCTTGATCACTTTGAATTAGCAAGAAGGCTGCACGAATTCAGCATTGAGCATAAAGTGCAGATTTTCCATCTTCTTGAAAGTGATGAGAAAAGGCAGGAGCTCCTCTATGAAACAGATATAGACAGTCGTCTTGAAATTCAAAAGTCCCTGGATCAGGATTATCTGGCCGCTCTCTTGGATGAAATGCCGGAAGATGAGGCAACTGACATCATCCAGGAGCTTCCTGATCAGACCCAGGAGGTGATCCTGGGCAAAATGGAGGCTGAGGATGCAGAAATAATCAAGGACTTGATAAAGTATGAAGAAGAAACAGCTGGTGGTCTAATGACTCCAGATTTCAATAAAGTTCATTTTGACAACAGAGCAGGTGACATCTTCACTAAAATCAGAAGAGAATCTAACAAGGAAATAATTCCATACTTTTATGTTGTTGATGAAAGTGACCAGTTGCTGGGTTTTTTCAAATTAAGAGATCTATTAAACATCCATACTTCCGCATTGGCTAAAGAGATTGTCCGCCCCGAAACCCCTAAAGTTCACCTGGATGATCCTTGCGAAAAAGTTGCCCAGGTCATGGGACAGGAGCATCTAAGCAGTTTGCCTGTTGTAGACAATAATAATGTAATTCAGGGAATCATCACTTTTGATGACGTAATACGTGCCATGCAAGACAGTGCCAGCGAAGATATATATACAATGGTTGGCACAGCTAAAGTTGACCCTTTTGCAAAAAAAATAAGAAATAAAATTATTGCGCGAATACCGTGGCTGTTCACAACATTTATTGGAGGACTGATCAGCGCATGGGTGCTTGGTCTGTATCAGACCACCCTGGCAGATTTTGCGGCGGTTATATTTTTTATTCCGTTTGTAATAGGTCTCGCAGGCAATGTAGGAATTCAGGGTGCTACCGTCATAGTCAGGGGGTTGGCAACTGGAGATATTCAAAAAGAAAATATTGCTACAGTGGTAAAAAGTGAACTTTCTGTTGGAATACTAAATGGAGTGATTTTTGGGTTGTTGTGTGGAGCCCTTGTTCATTTAGCCTCAGAATCGATCTTGCAGACAAACCCTGTTTTGGGTTTGGTGGTGGGCACAGGAATAGTTCTTGCTGTTTCGGTCGCCTCAATAATGGGTTCGTTAGCCCCTATTGTTTTCATAAACCTTGATATCGACCCCGCAATTAGCACTGGCCCTTTTATTACCGTTATCAATGATATACTTGGGTTGGCTATTTATCTTGCAACAGCGGCTTATTTCTTTTCAGTTTTGTGACAAATTATTCTTCTTCTGTAATTTCAACCTCTATTAAAGCGGTGTCTACTTCAACGTAGTCTCCTTCCATAACGTAAAACTCACTTATTATCCCTTCAACCTCTGATAACAGGGTAAAATAACCCTCAGAAATGATTTCAGCCACTGGGGTGCCAGGTGTAACCTTATCCCCTTTCCGGACAAGGTATTTATCAACCTTTCCAGAAGTCATGGTGTTGTACATGGCGGCCATAACAATATATTCCACCATTAGATATCCTCCAAACTATAGGTCTAAATGAAATTTACCAAAATTAGATTTTTCACAAGATAATTAAACAGTATAATGAATTATTTAACTTACAGATAACCATGAAACTAAGAACAGGCGACAGTCTTTATGAACCCTTCTCCAGGAATACTGGAGAAATTACTTCCATCATTGAGCATCCGGATGGAAAGATAGTCAAAGTTCGCTGGCGTATACCTGGCGAACTACCCCATGACACAGAACTTTTTTACAAAAAAGTTCAGCGATGTGTTCGAGATGGTTATTATGAACACACTCCAAAAAAGGACCCCGCCTAGCAGTTTTTAATGCTTATAGACAGTGTGAGAAGGACGCCCTGCAAGAATATTTTCTTTTCCCCAGTTCACCACATTCTTAAATTTATCCGATTGCATAAAGTCGTTGAATGCATCTTCAGAATTCCATTCAGAAACAATCAGGTAAGACTGCGCATCATTCACATCTTTATATAGAAAAGATTTTGAATGGCCTTCCATCTCGTTCATAACTTTTATGACCGCATCAAAAGCATCTTCAAAAACTTTTTCTTTACCGGGTATCATTTTATAATTCATTCCTATAGTAACCACATTTATCTCCTTTTTAGAAAACCAATAGTTAGAAAAGTCAGGCAACAAGTTCCAGCGTTTCGCTCGAACCATCCTGCTCAAAATTGATAGAGTTCATTCCAAATGTATTTTTTAATACAGCAACATTTTCTTTTTTATGCCCCAAAAATTGAGATATCTTTTTGGCCGGAACTTTGAAAGTTATAGACGATGGAACCTGTTCCAGGTTTCTGATCTTGTCTATCATCCGCTCACGAGCAATTCGGCTATCGACCAAATATCGAAATGAAGGGTGAAAAGGACCATCAACAAAATTATTCATTAATGATGAGTCAGGATGTAAACCCGCTCGTATAACCTTGATACCGGCTTGATTGAATTTAATCATAGCTTCTTTAACCGCCTCAATCATCCTTTCCAGATCCCAGGGCACATAAATTCCTTTCCGATACATATCATATAAAGCAGTATTTTTTACAACAAGTGTGGGATATATCCTTACAAAATCTGGCTTAAGCTCTATAACATCCATAACTGACTTGAGAAACTTTTGCTCACTATCCCCGGGAAGACCGGGCATCAACTGCAACCCCAACTGAAACTTCATAGTTCGGATAGTGTTTACAGCAGACTGAACAACATTAAATGGACATTCTCGACCCACCAGTTTTAATACTTCGCAGTCAGTGGACTGGATACCCAGTTCTACAGTTTTAACATGATATTGCCTCAACATAGATAAACGTGAGTTATCGATGAATAAGGCATGAGTAGAAACTCTTAATGATTGGATTTCTCCAGATATAATCCATGGCTGAACAGAGCTTAATAAATACTCCTGACGTTCAACAGGAATTCCAGTGAAACTACCTCCGTAAAAAGCCAGTTCCCTTTTTACGGTTAAAGGAGTTTCGTCCACTTCCCGAAAGTGAGTGCGCAAAGTCTCTCTCAACATCTTCCTGTCAGACTTCTTTTCAGCACCTGTGATTTTTTCTTGATTGCAAAAAGAGCAACGATAAGGGCAGCCTTCATGCGGAACAAATACTGGAATGACTAGTTGTTTTTTGTGTGTCACGAATATGATGTCAGCAAACAGAATTAATCAAAATAAGTTGGAAAGATAATTGAGGAACTGATTAAAGGATATCTTTTATCAGCTTTAGAGCTTCCTGATTTTGCATTATTGCGTCCTGAAATAACTTTAGCTGACTAATTAAGATAAGATATTGCTAAAGGGTCAACTATTTTTCCTGGCACTCACAACATCCATCATCAGTCCAGGTTACAGTAATATAATCAGGGAAAATAGTCTGTTTGTCAAAATTAGCCAATTCTATCTGATCACAGGTCAGATTGACAACTCCTTTGAGGTTGGCACCATGCAGGTAGGTGTCCATAAGCTCTGTCCCTTCCATATCAGCATCAGAAAGGTTGGCTTCGCTTAATACAGCGGCTGTCAAATCTGTTCCAATTAAGTTTGCATTACTAAGATCCGCTCGTATTAAATAAGCCGACGTCAAATCTGCATGGGCCAGGTTTGCGCCTTCAAGCTCCGCTCTCATTAATTTTGCGTTACAGAGATCCGCACCTTCCAGGTTGTGCTTTGACGCCTCAATTTCTTTTTTCTTTATAATCCATTCTTCGAGCATGATCTCGTATTACTTAAAAGTTTTATTCTGGGCCATTTAGTATCCAACTCTTCTAATTTTAAATCACACTATGTGAAAAAGTGAAATTAAAAGAATTCTCAGTTTTTAGGATAATCCGGAAAGCTTTCTATGGCCATTTTGGCAGCTGCCTGTTCGGCTTCCTTTTTACTTTTACCCAATCCTTGTCCTTTAACCTGGCTTTTTATCATCACAGCGACTTCAAACTTCTTGGCATGATCTGGACCTAATTCATTAATCACCTTGTAGGAAGGAGTGCAAATCCATTTTTCCTGTGTATATTCCTGCAATTCACTTTTAAAGTCTCTGAAAACGCCAGAGTGCGCAAAAGATGATATTTCTATTTCCAAGAGAGGAAGAAAAACCCTGGAAGCGGCCTCCAATCCACCATCTCTAAATAAAGCTCCTGCAACAGCTTCAAAAGCATCTGCAAGGATAGACGATTTATCTCTTCCTCCAGACAAGTCCTCACCCTTGCCCAGAAGAATATATTTACCCAATTCTATTTTCCGGGCGATTTTTGCCAGGCAACTTTCATTGACCACACCCGCACGAATTTTCGACAAGGTTCCTTCGGCATAGTCACTGTATTTACATACCAAGTAGTCACTTACTAAAACATCAAGTACAGAGTCGCCTAAAAATTCAAATCTTTCATTATGTTTTAAAGCTCCATTTCTTTCATTCACATATGATTTATGAGTGAGGGCTTTATTGAGGAGTCTCAGGTCAGAAAACTGATAACCAAGGGTGTCTTGAAGTGGTGCAACTTCATTTCTACGATCAGTGGATACTTCGATCATGATTGAAATTAATTTTGGAATTTTTTGAAAATTATTACTCCATTGGTTCCACCAAAACCAAAAGAATTGGAAACACACACATTCAGTTTTTTCTCACGAGCTTCATTCGGCACATAATCCAAGTCACATTCCGGATCCGGGGTTGTATAGTTGATGGTAGGGGGGATCATTTGTTTTTGTAGTGAAAGCAGGGTATAAATCGCTTCTACTCCCCCTGCAGCTCCCAACAAATGCCCTGTCATGGATTTAGTTGAACTGACTGCAAGCTTATAAGCATGATCTCCAAATGTGGTTTTAATAGCTTGGGTTTCAGTGGCATCGGCAGCAGTCGAGGTTCCATGAGCATTTATATAATCTACCTCTTCCCTGTTGATTCCTGCATTATTCAGGGCAAGCTTCATACAGCGTGAAGCGCCTTCTCCATTAGGCGAAGTTGCCGTTATGTGATGCGCATCACCATTAAGACCATACCCAATAATTTCCCCATAGATCCTGGCACCACGTTTTTTGGCAATTTCTAATTCCTCAAGAATGAGAACCCCACATCCCTCACCTATGACAAAGCCATCCCTGTCTTTATCGAATGGGCGACTGGCTCCCTGGGGGTTGTCATTACGGTGCGACAAAGCTTTAGCGGCATTAAAGCCAGCAATACAAAGTGGGGTGATAACCGATTCAGTACCCCCCGCAAACATCACATCCGCATCTCCATACTGGATGAGACGAGCGGCTTCTCCAATTGAGTGAGTCCCTGTAGCACAGGCCGTCACCACACAGGAATTCGGCCCTTTTGTTCCCATCAATATAGAAACCTGACCCGATGCCAGATTGGCAATAAGCATCGGAATAAAAAAAGGTGTGATTTTTTTTACACCGCGTTCCCGAATAATATCGTGATATTTTTCAATGGCAGGTAAGCCTCCCAGGCCAACTCCAATCATAACTCCGGCCCGTTCAGCATTCTTATCGTTGATCTCAATACCGGAATCTTCTAAAGCCATTTTGCTGCAGGCAACAGCATAATGGATAAACCGGTCCATCTTTTTTACTTCTTTACGATCTATGTATTCTTGTGGATCAAACCCCCTGACTTCTCCAGCAATCTTGACAGGAAAGTTTTCATCGGGAGTGAAGGTTTCAATGGAATCAACCCCAGAACGGCCTTCGAATAAAGCCGTTTCGTTTTCGCTCACTCCAAGACCAAGAGGCGATACGATCCCCAATCCAGTAACAACAACGCGTCTTTTCATGCATGCACCCTGGGGATTAAATGAAGGTCAATTAGTTGGTACGGCTGGTAATATAACTTGTTGCGTCTTGAACCGTTGCTATTTTCTCAGCCTCTTCATCTGGAATTTCGATATCAAACTCCTCCTCAAGCGCCATAACCAATTCCACAGTATCGAGGGAATCTGCTCCGAGGTCGTCGATAAATGAAGCTTCCGCGGTAACCTGCTTTTCATCAACACCTAACTGATCAACAATGATTTCTTTAACTTTCTCTTCAACTGACATAATTATTAAAACTCCTTGTTGGAATCACATCAACATACCACCATTTAAATTAATGACCTGCCCTGTAATATAACTAGACCTGTCAGATACTAAAAAAGCTACACAACGCGCTACATCCTCAGGCAGTCCCAGTCTTGCAAGTGGAATCTGCTCAATCAATTTCTGACGCACATCCTCAGCCAAAACCCGTGTCATTTCCGTATCTATAAAACCGGGTGCTATGGCATTAACCCTTATTCCCCTGGATGCTACTTCTCTTGCCAGAGTTTTTGTCAAGCCAATTACTCCGGCCTTGGAAGATGAGTAGTTTGCTTGCCCAAAATTACCCATCACTCCAACGATTGAAGCTATGTTAACAATAACTCCGGATTTTTGTTTCATCATCTGCTTTGCAGCCTGCTGGCTGCAAAGAAAACTCCCTTTGAGGTTGATATTGAGAACCAGGTCCCAATCACTTTCTTTCATCCTCACCATCAAACCATCGCGGGTAATTCCTGCGTTATTAACCAGAATGTCTACCGGTTTCCTGTCCTTTGAAATCGAATCAAAAACCTGTTGCACCTCTTCTGCGTTGGACACATCAATTTTAACAGCCGAGGCAGAACCTCCATTACTATTGATCGAGTCCGCAGCAGCCTGAGATCCTTCCAGATTCACATCACCAAGAACAACATGTGCACCTTCACGGGACAACTCTTCACTGATGGTTTTGCCAATACCCTGAGCTCCACCTGTGACCAAAGCTACCTTGTCCTGCAGTTCCATTTAACACCCCACTTGAACAATTAAATCAATTACCTTTCAGGGTAGCCAGGGTTTGCAACAAGCTTTCTCGGTCACCCACTTGAAAACAAGCAATGTCCCTATTAAATCTCTTCATCAGGCCAGACAAGACTTTACCCGAACCCAGCTCAACAACCCTCTCAATACCCTGATCAACCAATACCTGCATTGTTTCTGACCAACGTACGGGGGAACAAACCTGTTTAACAAGGGCTGATCTTGCATCGCTGCCTTTTGTGATGGGTTGGGCCTCGATGTTGGTGATTACAGGTATGGACAAATCAAAAAACTCAGTTTGTTCCAATTCTTTTTGAAGTTTAACCTCAGCCGGCTTCATAAGAGCACTGTGAAAAGGGGCACTCACCGGCAAAGGCACTGCCTTTTTTGCTCCAGCCTCCAAGGCTTTTGCAGATACCTGCTCTACAGCCTCCTTATGGCCCGCAATAACCGTTTGTACCGGGCTGTTCAAGTTAGCAGGTTGGACAACAGAAGATTCTGTGGAAACCTGATCGCACAATTCCTGTAGGGAGTCAATCGGCAATCCAATAATAGCGGCCATAGTCCCTACACCTACAGGAACCGCTTCCTGCATGAACTGGCCTCTCAACCTGACCAATCTCACCGCATCCTTAAATTGAAGGGCACCCGCAGCAACCAGAGCTGAAAATTCACCCAGGCTATGGCCCGCTGCAACTACCGAATCTATACCATTTTCCCTTAGTATTTTCAAGGCCATTGTACTGTGTACCAGTAGTGCTGGCTGAGTGTTTTCAGTTAACTTTAAAGTTTCTTCAGGGCCATTAAAACAGATACTTGCAATGTCAAACCCTAAAACATCGTTGGCCTCTTGCATTAGTTCACGAGCAGCTGGTAAATGGTCATAAAAGTCTTTCCCCATTCCAACAAACTGGGACCCCTGCCCTGGAAAAACAAAAGCTGTTTTTACCATTTAATCACCGCCGATCCCCAGGTCAACCCCGCACCAACAACTCCTAACATGGTTGTATCCCCTGACTTAATACGTCCGCTTCGCCTGGCTTCATCAAGCCCAATGGGTATTGAAGCACCAGAGGTATTTCCATACTTGTGAATGTTCATGAATACTTTTTCCATGGGGAATTTCAACCTCTCTGCAACCGCACTTATTATTCTTTGATTAGCCTGGTGAGGAACCAGAAGTTCAACATCTTCAGTGCTTAACTCATTGGCCCCCAAGGCTTCACGTATAACATCCGTCATCCTTTTAACCGCAACCTTGAATGTTGCATTTCCTGACATTTTAATAAAATATTTTTTATCAGTGATATCTTGCTTATTCACTCCTGTTCTCCCAATCCCGCCTGGAACACAGATGAGATCCGACAACCGACCATCTGAATAAATATGAGTGGACAAAATTCCTTTTGGTTCTTTCTGGTCTACCTTTTTTAACAGTAGAGCTCCTGCCCCATCTCCAAATAAAATGCAGGTGGATCTGTCTGTCCAGTCAACTATTCTGGAGTTGACTTCACTTCCAATGAGCAAAACATTTTCGTAACGCCCATTTTTCAAATATTGCTCGACAATTGAAAGCCCGAAAACATAGCCTGAGCATACTGCTGATATATCATAAGCAGCAGCTTTGAAAGCTTGCAGTTCATTTTGCACAAAACAGGCTGTTGAAGGAAATAATACGTCAGGGCTGGAAGTGCAGACTATAATTAAATCTACCTCATCAGGGCCAATACCTCCCTCTTCCAAAGCCTGTTTTGCGGCTTTTGCCGCCATCGTTGAAGCCGATTCATGTTCCGCCGCAATTCTTCGCTCACTAATGCCTGTACGTTCAATGATCCACTCATTAGATGTATCCAGAATTTTTTCAAGGTCTTGGTTGGTGAGAACTTTTTCTGGTAGATAAGCACCCGTACCTGCGATTACAGCCTTATAAGTATTGATCATCAGAATAAGAAGTTGTCAGGTTTAGTCAGTGCTTTTATCATTATTTTGATCAGAAATTGGTTCTTCCTTTTGAGGTTCTTCAGAATCACCTCCGAAAGCCATATTTTTAATTTGTTTCCAAATAGTACCTTTTGCGGCCTCAACGTCCATCAAATTGGATTCGATATCTTCACGAATATGAGCATTGATATTTTTCTCGCTTAATTCTCGAGCACAGTTGATGGCATTTTTTATGGCCTTGGGGGACGAACTACCATGAGCAATGATGACAACACCATTCACACCTAATAAGGGCGCCCCGCCCGTCTCTGAATAATCAACCTTTTTCTTGAACTGGTCCAACTGAGGTTTTAACAGCAAATACCCCAACTTGCTGAGCCAATTAGTTTGAAACATTCGCTTGAGGTTTGTTCCAATCATTTCAGCAAGGCTTTCGCTAATTTTGAGTGCCACATTTCCAGTGAAACCGTCACAAACGATTACATCTGCATTACCCCTGTATACCTCCTTGCCTTCCACATTTCCAATAAAGTTGATATGACTGGACTTGAGCATTTGAAAAGCCTCTTTGACGATTTCGTTGCCCTTGCCGTCTTCTTCCCCGATACTCAGCAATCCAACACGGGGCTTTTCCTTGCCCAGTATGTATTCAGCGAAAACATGCCCCATTATGCCAAATTGAAATAACTGGCTGGTTTTGCAGTCTACATTTGCTCCTGCATCAAGAAGAATCGCGTTGCCTTTCAAAGTGGGTAATTGAATTGTAATAGCAGGTCTGTCGACTCCATTCAAAGGCCTTAAAATTAACGTAGAATAAGCAAGAACGGCACCGGTATTACCGGCACTTAAAAAAGCCGATGCGGTACCATCTTTGACAAGGTCTAAACCAATTTTCATTGAGGATTTGCGCTTCGAACGCAGGACCTTGCCCGGGCTGTCGTGCATTTCTACGACTTCATCGGCGTGGACGACCTGAATCGGAAGGTTGTGATCGGGGTCGAATTTTTCTAAAACCTTATGAACCTGATCGGATATTCCGGTAAGAATGATTTCCGTTTCATATTCCCTAGCCGCCATAACCGCACCTTCAACAGCGGCTTCCGGAGCGTGATCGCCCCCCATCGCGTCAACCACGATCTTCATTTCTGGGTGTGGCTCCTTTCCGGCGAGCGTTGGGTATAATCTAGAGGGAAACTAATAACCAGTTATTGAGACAAGTAAGGTTTTAAACAGATTCGACTTCCATCACCTCTTTGCCCTTATAATATCCGCAATGCGCACAAATATGATGCGGACGAGCCATTTCATGACACTGAGGGCACTCGACAAAGGATGGAGCGCCCAGCCCATCATGAGACCGACGCATTCCCTGTTTTGATTTAGATGTTTTCTTCTTTGGGACAGCCATAATATCTCCCTATTTCAACTTGTCTTTTAATTGTTGTAATACAGCCAATCGCGGATCGAATGATCCTTCTTTTTCACAGCCGCAGTTTGTTTCATTAAGGTTTGCTCCACATTCTGGGCATAACCCTGCACAATCTTCCCGACACAAAGCAACTTGCGGCAGGCTCAATAATATCAAATCTCGAACTGGACAGGACAAGTCAATTTGACCCTCATCATAATATTCCTGTTCAACATCCAAGTCTGTAAGTTCAATTTCATCAGGTAGGTTATTATCTTCTACTCTGGGGATGAAATGAGCCTTAAGTTTTCCATTCACTGTAAAGTTAAAATCTTTCAAACATCTGGCGCATGTAACATGGAGCCCTGTTTGCACCCTGCCCTGACATAAAATCTCTGGGCCGATTTTTTCCAACCTTCCCTGAATCTTGATATCTTCAGTTAATGTACAGTCATCAATACTGAAGTGTTCTTTTGACTCACGCAACTCAAAATCCAGACCTTCTTCATAAATATGCTCAATATCAAAAATCATGGTTCGAAAAGCCTTTGAATTCAAACCCTTTACATTTCCGGAAGCCAATTCAGAAGGAGGGAAAAAAATTGAATGTTAGCTTTTCTAGTAATTTCAGTCAAGAAAATAATTCCCACCAGACATGAAGCCAACAAAAACCACTGAGCGTGGGGCCCAAAAAGACCGGCTAGCCGACGATAGTTGCTGAAGTCTGGAACAGCTTTTTAAAAAGCTCCCGAGCCTCTCGGGTGGAACCGGTCATGAACTTCAAGCATTCTTTTATCAAGGACATGAGTGTAAATTTGCGTGGTAGAGATATCTGAATGCCCTAACATCTGCTGCACTGACCTCAAATCTGCTCCTCTATCCAGCAAATGAGTGGCAAATGCATGTCGTAATGTGTGAGGTGATACATCGGTTTTTATATTGCACTGTTTTACATAATTTTTAAGTATTTTCCAGAATCCTTGCCGTGTCATGGGTTTGGCTCGCCGGGTCAGGAACAATTCTTCAACTTTATGCCCTTTGGCAAGCACAGGTCTTGAGTTTAATAAGTAGTCTTCCAAGACCTTTCTCGCAACCATGCCTATGGGAACAATTCGTTCTTTACTGCCTTTTCCCATGGTTCTTAAACAACCAGCAAGCATATCGAGATTATTGCCTTTCACAGAAACAAGTTCTGACACTCGCATTCCAGTCGCATAGAGCACTTCAAGCATCGCCTGATCTCTGAGGCCAATAACTGTTCCTGTATCAGGGCAATTTAAAAGTTTTTCAACATCTGAAATCGATAATACATTAGGGAGCTTTCTTAGCCTTCCAGGAGTTTCCAGAATTTCAGCGGGATTATTTTTGAGTTGCTTATCCTGAAAAAGATAACGGTAAAAAGACTTTATCGATGACAAACTCCGCGCAATGGAAGATGGTGACAACTCCTCATCACGCAATGAAAGAAGAAAACCGCGGATATCGTTAGTTGTAAGATCAAACAGGTCTTTATCTGAAAAAAATCTTGCAAAACGGCTTAAATCCCTACAATAGGCCTCAATTGTATTGGGAGATTGCCTTTTTTCGATTCTCAAATAATCGGAATATTCTTTAACCAAAGGGTTCATACAGAAATTATCATATAAAAATCAATAAGTTACAATTCTTATTTTCCTCTAGGTAAATTTCAACCAATCTGCTAAACTCGATAACTTGATTTGTTAAGACTGAAATTTTTAGCGCAATGAAACTAACCCTTTATTGGTTTTTACCCTTCCATAAGCTTAGGATTATTTAACCTCTCTGCAGGTCGCTTTCTATTTCCCGTTTGTCCAAACTGAATCGTACATCAATTAATTAACAACTACACTTAGACAACTATGTTGAATCAGGAGTTTATCAGAAATATTGGGATTATCGCCCATGTTGACCATGGGAAAACCACTTTGGTCGATTGCCTTCTAAAGCAAAGCGGTATGTTCCGGGATAGTGAACTCTCGGAAAGCTGCATCATGGACAGCAACGAACTGGAAAAAGAACGGGGGATCACAATATTCTCAAAAAATGCGGCGATAAACTACAAGGGATACAAGATCAATATCGTTGACACACCAGGACATGCTGACTTTGGGGGTGAAGTAGAAAGAATTTTAAAAATGGTCAGCGGAGTATTACTCCTGGCTGATGCGGTAGAAGGTCCAATGCCTCAAACAAGATTCGTATTAAAAAAATCTCTTGAACTTGGTTTAAAGCCAATTGTTGTTGTTAATAAAATTGACCGGCCGGCAGCGCGGGTAGAAAAAGTAGTCGACGAAGTTTTTGATTTATTCGTTGAACTGGGCGCAAATGATGAACAATTGGATTTTTCTGTTATCTATACATCTGCCAAACAAGGTATTTCCAGGTTGAATCCAGATGACCCGGATAGTGATATCACCCCTCTTCTCGATATGATTATCGAAAAAGTTCCCGC
Source organism: Nitrospinota bacterium (assembly GCA_009873635.1). Lineage (NCBI taxonomy): Bacteria > Pseudomonadati > Nitrospinota > Nitrospinota bacterium. The sequence continues at coordinate 164,183 of WAHY01000002.1, read as the reverse complement.
TAGCGAGGGTGATTCCGAAGGTCCTTTTCAAATGCTGGTATCATCGATGGATTACGATGATTACGTGGGAAGAATAGCAATAGGAACAATAACACGTGGCAAAATTCAAGCAAAAACCAGCTACACGCAAATTGATCGCGAAGGGAATAAACAGGTTTTTTCCCTTTCAAAATTATATACTTATCAGGGATTATCAAAAGTAGAGTCTGAATCCGCAACCACTGGCGATATCATCGGCATAGCGGGAATGAAGGAAGTCGAGATTGGTGAGACCATTGCTGATAACAATTGTCCAGAGCCACTGCCTGTCATTGAAATAGACGAACCAACTTTATCCATTCACTTTTCTTCAAACACCTCTCCTTTTGCTGGCCGGGAGGGTGAGTTTGTAACATCCAGACAAGTACGGGACCGTTTATTCAGGGAAACGCGATCCAATGTTTCTCTCAGGGTTGAAGAAACAGACACTCAGGACACTTTCAAGGTTTCCGGTAGAGGTGAATTACATTTAACTATTTTGATAGAGACCATGCGCCGTGAAGGTTATGAGTTTTCCATCTCCCGCCCAGAAGTATTGGTCAAAAATGTAGACGGAGTTCCGCATGAGCCGGAAGAGTTTGTCATCCTTGATGTTGATGAGGCTTATTTGGGTGCCGTAATGGAATCCATGGGAAAACGCAAAGGCACTTTACAAAATATGGATCAAGGAGAAACCACAGCCAGGCTTGAATTTGTCATTCCCACCCGCGGCCTTTTTGGGTTTCGTTCTGAATTCTTAACCTTGACCAAGGGAACAGGAATCATCAACCGTACCTTTCATAAGTTTATTCCGCATTGTGGAGATATTGCCCAGCGAATCAATGGTGCATTGATAGCAATGGAAGATGGCAAATCTACCGGGTTCTCTCTTTTCAATCTTCAGGATAGAGGCTCTATGTTTGTCGGGGCCGGTGAAGAGCTATATGCGGGAATGATTGTGGGTGAGAACAAAAAAGACAACGATCTAGTGGTTAATCTTTGCAAGGAAAAAAAACTGACCAATATGCGGGCAGCCGGGTCAGATGTGAATATTATTCTAACCCCACCTGTAGTTATGAGCCTCGAGCAAATCCTTGGTTTTCTGAATGAAGACGAACTAGCGGAGATCACACCAAAAAGCATACGCTTGCGTAAGAAGATTTTGAATGAAAATGACAGGAAGAGATACCAGAAAACACTGAATAATATTCCCGTTTCCACATCATGATTTCCATTTTCATTGCCCTGTTATTTGAAATGTTGTAAAATCAGCTACCTTTCAAATGTAATAGGGTTTTTCGAAATACGTATTTCGTTATTCAATCCCTTCAGACAATTTCGACAAGCAAGCCTACTGTAACGCAATATAAACATTTAGCCAATAACTGACTCCTTATGGAACACACAACCTTGGTTCAACACATCAGGCAACAGGAAAAAGTTACTCCCGGTGCAACGGGAGAATTTACCAGCCTGATGAATGAGATCATGGTAGCGGCAAAAATTATTTCCCAGGAAGTCAATAGTGCAGGAATCGGGGAAGATATTTTCGGGCTTACGGGAAAGATAAATGTACAAGGAGAAGAAGTAAAAAAACTCGATGAGTTTGCCGACATCACATTTACCAAAATAATTGGGCAATCAGGCACAGTTTGCGCAATTACTTCCGAAGAAAGAGAAGATGCTTATATCATTCCACCTGAAGATAATCCCGGTAAATATATATTTATGATGGATCCCCTGGATGGATCTTCCAACATCGATGTGAACGTAAGTATTGGAACTATATTTTCTATATATCGCAAGAAAAGTCCCGGGGACCAGATTACGGATGAAGACCTGATGCAAAAAGGAGATGAGCAAATTGCCGCAGGTTATATTGCATATGGATCCAGCACAATATTCGTGTACACAACGGGCAACGGTGTTCATGGGTTCACACTCGACCCTGCACTGGGTGAGTTTTTTCTTTCGCATCCAGATCTGGTCATACCTGACAAGGGATCCACCTACAGCATTAATGAAGGAAACTGGGTCGTCTGGGATGAACCGCAAAAAGATCTGGTGGCCTATTTGAAAGAAGACGCCTCATCTTCAGGCCGCCCTTACAAGTTACGTTATATAGGTTCTCTGGTTGCTGATTTTCACAGAACTTTATTAAAGGGTGGGATTTTCATGTATCCGCATGATACGAAAAGTCCTAACGGTAAGTTAAGATTTTCCTTTGAAGCCGCCCCACTTGCGTTCATTGTGGAGCATGCTGGTGGTAAAGCATCTACAGGGAAACAACGTATATTGGATATTACACCATCAGGAATTCATGATCGGCTGCCACTGTTCATTGGAAGTAAAGAAGATGTGGAATTGGCAGAACAACGTCTGGCAACCTCAGTAAAAAAAGGTGGCTGGTTTAAGTGGCTGAACGGTTAACCTGATACAGTTGACAGGCATTAAATTTCATTCTTATTGCAAACAGATTCATCGTTACCAGCCTTTTTATTTCCTAATCATCAATTGTTATGAAAATTCAAAGCATACGCGGTGTTAAAGATATACTGCCCGATGAAATTTGGAAATGGCAGCACATTGAGTCTGCAGCTCATAGCATTTTTCCTCGTTATGGATTCACAGAAATTCGCCTCCCCATTTTTGAAGACACACGTTTGTTTTCCCGGAGCATTGGTGAAACCACTGACATCGTTGAAAAGGAAATGTACACGTTTCAGGACCGTGGGGGTGATTCCGTCACATTGCGCCCAGAAGGTACAGCATCTGTAGTGCGAGCCTATGTAGAGCACAAGATGTATAATCCTCCTTCTGTTCTTAAGATGTTTTATATTGGACCGATGTTTCGCTACGAAAGACCTCAAGCAGGGCGATTGCGTCAATTCAACCAGATAGGGGTCGAGGCTATGGGCTCACCCAATCCCACCGTTGATGTGGAGGTGATGACCATGCTCATGGAGTTTTTCAGAGAGCTTGGCCTTAAAGACATCAAACTGCAGGTAAACAGCCTGGGAAGCCAGGAATGCCGCCCCCAATATCGCGAGCTCCTTAAGACAGAAATTGAAAAACACCTTGATCAACTTTGTTCAAATTGCACAAAACGATACCAGCGTAATCCTTTAAGGGTTCTTGATTGTAAAGCGGAACGATGCAGTGAAATAGCAAAAGGGCTCCCAAAACTTATTGACCACCTCGATCCAGCCAGCGCTGAACACTTTACAGAAGTGCGCTCACTTCTTGATTCAGCTGGCACCCCCTATTCCGTTAATCCAAATCTGGTGCGCGGATTAGATTATTACAATCGCACTGCATTTGAAGTCACATCGGAAAACCTTGGCGCGCAAAATGCCATATGCGGTGGAGGACGTTATGACACCCTGGTTGAAGAACTGGGAGGACCATCAACCCCTTGTTTTGGTTTCGCGCTTGGCCTTGAACGTCTGGTATCGCTGGTGCCTTTCGAAAACATAAAAACTTCACAAAAAGTTCCAGATATTTTTCTTGTATGTCTAGGCGAAGAAGCCAAAACAGAGGCATTTAAAATTGCCCATGATTTAAGGTTGAAAGGCTTTCGAGTTGAAAGAGATTATGAAGCCGGCAGCATGAAAAGCCAAATGAGAAAGGCCAATAAATCTCAGTGCAGGTTTTGCCTGATTCTCGGGGAAAACGAAATCCGGTCTGGAAAATATGTCTTGAAAAATATGGAAAATGGCGAGCAGTTGGAATGCCCTGCATCAAAATTGGAAACTGAATTAAAGGCACTTTCTTCCAACTCGGAATAATTTTATTTTACAAAACTTTTTCTATAATCAGGCATCTTAAGTTCAGCGGGGTGATTGACCCTTTAAAGTGACCATGCTAGATTAACCATTGTATTAATTGAACTGATAAAATTATGGCCAGCAAAGAATTAGAAGTTCTTGAAGACTATATAGTTCAGAATAAACTGAAGATAACCAAGCAAAGGCGGGCAGTTCTTAATGCCTTTCTTGAATGTGAAAAACATGTCAGTGCCGAGGAACTTTACAATCAAGTCATCCAAACCGATCCTAAAGTTGGCCTGGCTACAGTTTATCGAACGCTGGCATTGCTCACACAGAGCGGACTTGCATCAGAACTTGATTTTGGTGATGGCCAGAAAAGGTATGAGCACAAATATATGCACGGCCACCATGACCACATGATATGCACTGAGTGTGGAAAAATTATCGAATTCAACCATCCCTTAATAGAAAAACTTCAGGAAGAAATAGCCAGCCGCAACGGATTCACGATAACTTCTCATAAGCTTGACATGTTTGGCCTATGTAGCGAATGCAGGTAATCTCTCATTTGCCACTTCACATTGTTGGTGAGTGAATTCCAACTGCTTTATTTTTTTGCCCAAACCTTCCAATACAATCATTAGCTGTATCCTTAGCAGATAGCACTCCTGTTAAACTTTTTTATTCCTTTCTTGTTAAGAGGCGGATGTTACATTGCTGCATTTCATACAATGCTTTCAGTGTCTATCGAAATTAATTAACGGGTCATGAAGGAATGAACAAAGAAGAGGTGATCAAAGTTTTTTCATCGCTTACCTCAGAAGGGAAGATAGATAAAAATGTCACAGACATCCTTTTCGATAATTACGATTAATTAAACAGAACACGCAAAACAGCGCAGGCAGAACATGACAAAACTTTGAAAGCATTTTGGGAGAAGTCAAAAGAATTAGCTCACTGATAAATCGTGAGCTATACCAGGTTACACGACTACAGTCAGTCTTTTGGAATGGATTGAGCACAACGAAAGCCAATATAGTTGAATATTTCATTCATTATCTGGCCATAAGTAGTCACTTTCGGAAACACTTTATTTTTTGGGTGCAACCAGACCCGGTTTGTTATCCGCAATGCCCCTGCTGATGAATCAAAGGATCCGCCTCGAACAACTTTTGATTCTCCCGTCTCCGGTCCCTTAGGATTCTTCTTCGAGCGAATTTTATAATAAGGCTCGTACCAGTCGTTGACCCATTCCCAGACATTTCCCATCAAATCATAAACACCATACTGGTTCGGAGCTTTACTTCCCACCGGGTGTGTGGTTTCCCCTGAGTTATCTTCATACCAGGTATAATCTTCATGAACCATATTTCCCCAGAAGTATCTGGTCGATGCTCCTCCTCGAGCCGCGTATTCCCACTCAGCTTCCGTGGGCAAACGACAGGCACCCTTCGATTTCTTGATGAACTTTTGCACATCCAAATAATTTACCTGCTCAACAGGCAAGTCCGCACCGACAAACTTGGAAGGATTAAATCCCATCACTTTTTCCCAGCGGGCCTGTGTCATTTCATATTTATCCAAATAAAAATCATCCAGGCAAACCTCATGCTCCGGCTTTTCATCTTCCTGGGTATAGTCATTGCCCATAATAAAGCAACCGCCTTTGATGAATACCATTCCTTCAGGAGCCTTGCTGGCTATTGCTTTATCTTCAGCTGAAATTGGAATCGGAACAACCCGTTCAATCGATTCAGAAGATGATTCCTGCGATACTTCAGGAAGCTCAGAAAAGCTTGGGTGGATATCATCGTTACTTTGTTCATTGTCTTTATCGGCGCAACCTGAAACCAGGAAGACAACGCTGATAATTATGAAAAATTTATATAAACGCATTGTTTTAGCAGGGGTTGTGAAAAGATTGGATCATAACATTTTACAGGGCTTTTACAAAAAAAAATCTAGTCTTTTGCTATTTATACTGTTTTTCCCTTAAAACAGCCCAAAAACGAGGTTAACATCGCATTTTTAACAATAAATAGCTTAAATAATTTCTATAAAAACCGATAAATTAATAGATAATTGACCCCGTAAATGGAGTTGGGACTTGCGATTTTTAAAAGAATTCACCTGCTTTATCCTCCTGATATTCACTGGAACTGGTTGCAGCACACTTGAAAACAGCTATCGTAAAACGCGAGAGGCTGTTGACAAACTTGTTTATGCCTTTGAAGACACTTATCGCCCTGCCCTGGGTTTAGACAAAGACATTGACCTGCAGTTTGCCAAACATCAATTCAACCGCAGAGAATATGCAAGTTCTGAATTTTATTTAAAGAAAACCCTGGCCAGTCAGCCGGAAAATAAAGAAGCCATCCAACTTCTACCCTGGTCATATTTTTTCCAAAAGCGTTTTGACAAGGCCTTAGAGTCTTTCAAACACGCTCACACTCTTCACAAAAAAGATCCTGTACCTTTACTGGGTATGGGGTGGAGCTATTTCAGCCTAAAGCAATATCAACAGGCCATGGATAGTTTTGAACGTGCAGAGAGGTTTTCCCCTCACTCTTATGAAGTTCATAAGGGAAAAGCTTTTATCCACTTGGAACAAAGAAGAATACAGCCTGCCAAAAAAGAGCTCGCAAAAATTTTCCGTTCGATAAATGTTAATAAATTGATGGAGGATTGGCAGGCCTCTAATCAGGGTGATATCACAAAACGATGGGAGGTAGTTCCTTCGAACTTCGAGTCCAATTCAATATTCACATTATCCGTTGAGTTTCCACGATACCGAAGCCTTCTTTTGGGGATGCCTTCAGAAGATACTAACGCTCTGGATTCTGCATGGAAAAGTTATTATCAAGGCAAATATTCTAAGGCTTCGAATCAATTCGAAAGTCTAGCACGCTCTAATTCACCTAACCTGGACGCTGTAAACGGATTGGCCTGGAGTCTCCTGCATGCCAAGCAAATTAATAAATCAGAAAAAACCTTCAAGGAAATTCTGGAGCTTTACCCTAAATTCATTGGAGCTTCCAAAGGCCTTCAGAAAATAGAGGAAATTAAAAAGCACCAGGCTGTTTATGTACAAAACTACATAGACCTGGGTAAATACCAACTTGCAGCTAACAAGCTGGATGATTTACTCGATAGATACGATGACTGGGCTCACCTTTACAACCAGTATGGAAAAATTTTTCTCGCCCGGAAAGAGTATGAAAAAGCTCGCGAGTATTTTTTAGACGCGCAAAAATATTCACCCCATGACAGCGTCTCAAAACTGGGTCTTGAGCAGGTACAATTGGCCTTGGACAAACAATTATATAAGGCTGACCGGGCTTTCAACAAGGGTGACTACAAATTAGCAACCATTATTTATCACGACTATATAGATGTAGATACCTGGCCCTCCCCAAAATTTAACATGGCACACGCTTATAACGGACTTGGATGGAGTCAATACCACAAAAAACAATACGAGTATGCCATTGATAAGTTTTTAAAATCAATCGAGCATGATGACTATAAAGTCTCTGCTGCCAAAGGACTTGGTTTTTCACTGTATGCCATAAAAAATTATCAGGATGCTGTTCCCTATCTGAAGATTGCCCTTAAGCATGATCCTGAAAACAAGGAACTGGCGTATAAACTTGATTGGAGTATCCTTAGAAGCGAGTCTTTAAGTTCATCTCAAAAATATTTTGAAAAAGTTCTAAAAGATCATCCTCTACGAGCTTCCCCTTATATGGCCCTCGGATGGATTCATCACAATTTGAAAAATCCTGATCTGGGTGTTGAATATTTTCTAAAAGCAATATCACTGGACCCAGACTTCGCCATGACCCCTGAGTTCCTGGCATTGCTTGCAAAAGAACGTTTCGGCTGGCAAGTATATAATTCCCTTGGTTGGACGTATTACCAAAACCATTTGTATGACAAGGCCATGCAAATGTTTAAATTTTCTTTACAACTCCAACCCAACAAGTCTGAGTCCCGCAAAGGCATGGGCTACATTTATTTCAAGCTGGGCAAATATGACTCAGCAATAACCATGTTGGAACAGTGTCTTGCATTGAACCCGGAACCAAACCCTGTATTTGAGGAAGTGACAGGATCCAATGCCATCAGTCCATACAAAATGCAGACGACAGCCAGAACCAAATTGGGAAGAGCCAATTATATACAGGGAAATATCATCGGAGCCATCAACGCTTATAACGAAGAAATCCGCCGTAACTCAAGTCAGCCAGATGCTTATGATGGTTTGGGATGGTCTTATCTTGAAAAAGGTCGTTTTCTGGAAGCCAGAACCGCATTCACTACCGCAATTCGCCTGGAACCCCTTAATAATTCAGCACATAAAGGATTGCTCAAGGCAAAATATGCAATTACCAAGAAACGTTTGAAAACTAAAGCTGAAACCGATTTCTACTTCCCCCAAACAAGTCCGAACTAGCGCAATAATGATTTATCTATGAAAAATCAAAACTTTCGATTGACAGTTGCTATTATTCGCTTAAAATATATAGTTATCCCACTGGCTGTTAGTTAATTAAAGACGCTCAAACATTTGGGGAGGGAGGGGCACCTTTCTCTTTTCACTGTAGGGGTGAGAAATCATGGAGTTGAATCTTATTCGACTCCATGATCCCGGTTCTGTATTGCCTATTTTATTAGCAGTCCTGTTATTTTTTCCCTGAAAATATATTCACATAAGTTGCCTTAAGATTATCAACAACCGATGGGTCTGCCAAAGTTGAAATATCTCCCAATTGATCTGCCTCATTAGCAGCAATTTTTCTTAATATTCTTCTCATAATTTTTCCAGAACGGGTTTTAGGAAGAGCAGGAGCCCAGTGAATAACATCTGGCGCAGCTATTGGTCCTATTTCATTTCTTACAAACTGCACCAATGTTTTCTTCAACTCATCATCGGGCTGTACATCGTCCATGAGAGAAACATATGCATAGATTCCCTGCCCCTTAATGTCATGTGGAAACCCGACCACAGCAGCCTCAGCCACAGTTTCATGAAGCACAAGGGCCGACTCCACTTCAGCCGTTCCCATTCTGTGTCCGGAAACATTAATTACATCATCAACTCGACCGGTAACCCAATAATAACCATCTTCATCACGCCGACAACCATCCCCGGTAAAATAATAACCGGGGTAGAGCTTAAAATAGGTCTCCTCAAAACGTTTGTGGTCGCCAAATACCGTTCTCATCTGTCCCGGCCAGGGTTCAGATATAGCAAGAACACCTTCTACTCCATTTCCTTCCAGAACTTTACCGGTTTCAGCCTCAATCACTTCGGGCACCACACCAAAAAAAGGCAGGGTTGCTGAGCCCGGTTTTGCAGGGGTACAACCGGGTAATGGTGTGATCAAAATACCGCCTGTCTCAGTTTGCCACCATGTATCTACAACGGGGCATTTCTCTCTACCTACATTTTTATAGTACCAGCGCCAAGCCTCGGGGTTGATGGGTTCCCCAACCGAGCCCAGAACTCGCAACGTAGAAAGATCATATTTTGAGGGAATATCTTCTCCATGAGACATCAGTGCCCTGATTGCAGTTGGTGCTGTATAAAACTGGGTAACTTTAAGACGTTCCACAACATCCCAGAATCTGCCACAGTCTGGATAAGTAGGTATGCCTTCAAACATGACTGTTGTGGCACCATTTGCCAGGGGGCCGTAAACAATATACGAATGTCCGGTAACCCAGCCAATATCGGCGGTGCACCACCAGATATCACCATCCTGGTAATCAAAAATGTATTTGTGGGTCAATGCTGTATAAACCATGTATCCACCAACATTATGCTGAACACCTTTAGGTTTTCCTGTTGATCCAGAGGTATAGAGAATAAAAAGTGGATCTTCGGCTGACATAATTTCAGCGTCACATTCAGGACTGGCACCTTCCATTTCATCGTGCCACCAGGTATCGCGTCCCTCTTGCATTTCAGATGGAACCTTATCGCCCACACGTTTAAACACTATGCAGGAATTAACCACAACGCCTTCCTTTTCTGCCAGCTTCATGGCTTCATCAGCATTGGTTTTGATGGGTACCGGCTTGGCACCACGAAAACCACCATCGGTTGTTATAAGCACCGTACAGTTGGAGTCAACAATACGATCTGCCAGTGCTGTGGGAGAAAAACCCCCAAACACTATTGAGTGAACGGCCCCGACTCTTGCACAAGCCATCATGGCAATAGAAAGTTCCAGCACCATAGGCATATAAATAGAAATCCGGTCCCCTTTTTTTACTCCGTGGTTTTTTAAAACATTAGCGAATTTACAAACTTCTTCATGGAGTTGTTTGTAAGTCAAACTACGATTATCACCTGGCTCATTTCCCTCCCACAAAATAGCCGTTTGGTCTCCACGCTTTTCCAGATGGCGATCGAGGCAATTTACCGTGATATTGGTTGTTGCGCCTTTGAACCATTCGATACGGATATCTCCTTTTCTTACATCGTAATTATAGTCACGGACCTGATCCCATTTTTTAAACCAGGTAAACTTATCCGCTTCTTCCGACCAGAACTGGTCAGGATTAGAGATCGATCGTTCATACATTTCCCTATATTGATCCATACTTGAAATCAAAGCACGGGAAGCAACAGATTCAGGAGGATTATATATTTCCTCAGTCATTTTATTTCTCCAACTATTCTTTAGTAATTAAACATTGTATGGTTTTAAAGAGAGCGGACTGCTCTTGCCGCTTCAGTCAAAGTCCACAGTCCATCTGGATGACTAAACTCCCCGTCACGAATATTTAATACAAAAACACGCATACGGCCAGGCACCTGTTGAGCAATCATGGAAAATCCCCCACCAGAGGCAAATTGATCACTAATATGGATGGTTTTGCCAAACTGGTCCGAATTTTCAAAACTTTTATCATACAGAGTTGCCATTTCATCTTTAGAAGGGAGTCTCCAATCCTCATATCCGGCAAATTTATTGTCGTTCAACCCTCTTACATAATCAACGCTCTCCTGATAATTGACCCATTTCTTCAAATCAATCATTGAGTCGGCTTTACACCACATCAGGTTGTGAGCTTTAGAGGTGACAGTACCATCTCCATTATCAATAAAAATATTGTTATCAGAACTCATAATGATATAAACATCAACTCAGGTTAAAAAACTAAGATAAAATAACACAACTAGCATCTAAATTTCAGGGCAGAACTTATGGAAATAGTAACCTTATTTTTAAAAATAAGAAATTATTTATCTCAACAAACCTTTTCATATTACTCTCATATCTAGCGAAATTTTAACGTATCTCAAATGCCAGAATCCCATAAAAAGGTTTTATTGACTCATCTTGACTGGAACCTGCAAAGGTTAGACGAAGCCCTGAAGCAAGAGAGCACTGATTATTTTAAGAGTGCTGCCCTGCAAAGGTTTGGCCATACTTATACCATGGCGGTCAAGTGCATCAAGGGGTTTGGGGAGCTTGAAGAGAGCGCTGCCAACGAAGAGCAATGTTTTGAATTGGCCATAGAAAGCGGCTGGACAGAAAATCTTCTCCAATGGCGGCAAATGGTTGAAGACTACCAATCAATAAACAAAAAACCCCAGCAGGATACTGAAGCTATATACCAAAAACTACCGGGCTATCAAAAAGCGATTACCAATTTATATTCTCAGCTGCAAAACTTACTTTAAAATTTCCTTCAATTCGTCTAATGCCTGTTTTCTATGAGAAATGGCATTTTTTTCCTGAGAAGCCATTTCTCCATAAGTTCGTTCATGACCTTCCGGCACAAAGATTACATCCCAACCAAATCCGTTTTGTCCGCGAATACTATCTGCAATTGTGCCTCGAACGTCACCTCGTGCAACCATGATATTCTTGCCATCATAAACAGCGAAACAGCAGACCGCAGTCGCCCCACGATCCGGGAACCCTTCAACCATTTTCAACATGCCCTCACACCCTACCGTTTCTTCAAACCATTTTACCAATGCACCGGGCAGGCCATTCCATGCATGGAACAATAGGCCGGAATCCTCCACCATTACCGGACAGTTTAATGCAGAGTATGCCTGAAGAGCTTTATGTCTTACGACTACGTCCAAGTCCGGGGACTGGATTTCAACAAGACCATCAACTTGAACAGGCTCAAGATCAAGACTTAGAATTTCACAAGCCTCCCGAACCTTATTGGGGTTACCCGTTACAAATTTATAATTCTTCAAACCAGAGACTCCACAAGTGATAAACCGCTTTTACCTATGCGTAGTTTATTGAACTGAAAGGGGTATTGACGAGCAACAGCACATTTGTTATACATTGAAACTTTCCTCTTACTTTTCCACCTAACTATAATTGATGGATTCTGCAAAACAATTTTTTATTTATATATTTTTTCTTTTGTTTTTCACTTCATGCAGTCAGATATTCGAAGTGGATTCAGATGTGCAGGCTCGCCAGGCTCTTTTTGACCTGATGAAAATACAAGACAAGTTTTATCAGGAAAACAAGAGATACGCTACCGGGCATGCTGAAATAGAAAAATATAATTTGAAATATCACTCAGGCATCGTTTACCTCGAAATAGAAAAAGCCGGGAAAGATGGCTACAGAGCTATTGCCCTTCCTGCTGAATCAACCACCGCCCGGGTTTTCGCATATGACAGTGAGCAGGGTGGTTTTTATGAAATGGATGAAGACGAGGTTTCACGTTATGTGCTGGGAGCGTTGAAACACATCCGCGATGAAAAGCATAAAAAAAACCTCAATGAACTTGTCGGCTGGATATTGTTGGGGGGCATGGCTTTTCTAGGATTGCGCTTTTTTTCACGCTATCGATCGCCCGATAACAACACCGCCATTTGGTCCTACATATTATGCCTGCCCTCGCTGGGATGGGCTGTAGCCCTGCTCTCAAACATGGAGAGCAATGTTATTTATACCAGCACCATTCAACAGGCAACCTGGTTCAACCTGATAATTGCACTGGCAGCATTAGGACTGGGTTGCACATGGATTAAGAAAAGTATCAATACTCACCCCCCTGCCCCCCTGATAAGTTTATTGGGCTGTACACTTGCAATTGCTTTTTTGAGTGCCGGAGTAATGGGCTATATTCTTAAAACGTATGGGTGAGAACTTAATCCAGCCGGACGGTAAGCCTGTGAAGAACATTATGACTACCACCTGACCTGAGCGTAAAGGTCTGCCCATCCCGAGTGTCAATAGGCAGGACAAACTTTATCGGTCCTTCAGAAGAGTTTAAAGTCAAAACCTTTTTATCTGCAATTTGATCAGACGGTATTTTCATTTCGTAAGAAAAGCATGAGTTTTCAAGGCCTGGAGCGAATGAACTGGGCACATGAAGGTTCAAAATCAAGTCCCCTCGCCTTTTAGAAAACAGGCTGCTCTCTCCCTTTCCTTCAATTTTCAGTGACATTTGATTCCATTCACCAGAAGGAATCTTGACCTCAATGCGCTCTTTGCCAGATTTCAAATTTAGACTTCCACCTTTTTGAAGAATAGACCTGGATAATTTTATGTCTTTATGAATGTCCAACTGAAAAACTTTATCATCTAAATTTTCAAGCAAGTTCAAACTCGCATTAATCGCTGACTGAACAGCAGGATTACTGGAAACAACTTTAATCCATCTCTTCCAATTAGTCTGTTCCCGACCACCTTTTTCCTGATAGACAGACAAACCACTAGCTTTATAATGAGTTTCGAGCTTTGCAAAAGCCTGATTTATTTGTTTCAGCCTTGAATCATCAAAATGAGATTTGGATTGGTTGATATCGGGATGGAGTTGCCGGGCAAGGGAGTGGTATGATTTGCGCACTTTATGCCATTCTTCCCCTGGAAGCACATTCAGGATCTTATAACATTCAGCTAATTGCATAGAATCTTCTGTATTCAGGTTTTATGCCAAGTCATGCAAGGTGTTTAGACGGCCTAAATATCAAGAGGATATAAAAATATCGCCTTTTTATAGACGTTGCAACCGGGAAAAAGCATCGTAAGCGTCTGAAAGATCTAGTTATTTGTTTTTCAATAAGTTATGTTGGTTAAAACGATTATTATTTATTTATGAATTGATAGCTCGGCAAAACTTTCCTATATTTTTATTTTTTAGGGTTTAGTTTTTCTTATCAGATCTTTATGAATCCACTTCACAAACTACAAGCTCAAAACTTTTTTGGAACCACTGAAACAGACCTTAAAGGAATTTTTTCAAGTTGGGGGGTTGAGCCCTATAGAGCCCAGCAGGTGTTCACCTGGGTTTATCATAATAATTGTCGCGACTTTAGCGAGATGAGTAATATCTCCAAGTCACTACGAATGAAACTGTCTGAGCATTTCTATTTTTCACTTCCTGAAATCAAGTACCGAACCCATTCAGAAGATGGATCCATTAAATACTTGTTGGAGCTGGATGATGGAGAGGTTGTAGAGAGTGTCTGGATGCCGTCTGACTCCAGAAAAACTTTATGCCTCTCCACTCAAGTTGGCTGCCGGTTAAATTGTTCGTTTTGTTTAACAGCTAGTCTCGGTCTGAAAAGAAATTTAACGGCTGGTGAAATTATAGGTCAGCACATTGCCATCAACCAGGAGTTGGAAGAAAAAGATCAAATCACAAATGTTGTTTTTATGGGAATGGGGGAACCGCTAGACAACTTTCGTCCGGTAGTGGATGCATTGCGTCTCATGACCTCGCCAGAAGCCATGAAACTGTCAACCCGAAAAGTCACGGTATCCACTTCAGGACTGGTTGAAAAAATCAAGGCATTTCAAAATGAAGATATCCATATAAACCTTGCTATATCGCTCAACGCTTCAGACAACACCACTCGCGATCGTTTAATGCCTATCAACAAAAAATATCCCATCGAAAAATTAATAGACTGTCTTAAACACTACCCTCTCAAACCCCAAAGGCGCCATACCATCGAGTATGTCTTGCTGGAAGGCATCAACGATTCAGATGAAGATGCAGTAAGACTTGTAAAACTACTGAGAGGAGTGCCTTGCAAGATAAACCTGATTTCATTTAATGCTTTTGATTCTTCTGAATACAGGCCGCCATCGCGCCAAAGAGTTTTGAAGTTTCAAAATTATCTCATCGAACATAATTTTTCTGCCTTCATCCGAGAAAACCGTGCGACCGACATTCTTGGCGCTTGTGGACAACTCGCCGCACAGTCATGAAATTGACAAGTTTTGGAGTACAAGTTGATAAACCTTCTCAGTTTGTATGGATCTGAGGTTTTCAGGTTGAGCTTGCATTCCTTAATCCCATCCTAATTAAGTCCTTAACTTTCAAATATTTATTTATTCAGACCTTCCCTGTCAGCAAAAATCAGCCCCAAATACCTAATAAGAGATTGACATAACTCATTAATTTTCCATATACTACTCAAAATTGAAAATCATTTTCAAAAATTAAAGGTGGGTTCTGATTACTCACTGCTTAGGGTGAGTGATGCATTAAGAATCCAAAGGAATTTTATTGTCTGCATAAATCAGGTTAATAACAAAATATGATTGATACATTTTTTTCCGGAATTGAATTGATGGGTAAAGGGGGCTTCATGATGTACCCCATTTTCCTGGCATCCGTCATTGCACTCACTATCATTATCGAAAGATTGATTTATTTCAAAAAAAGCAACGAAAATCCTGACGATATTTTAGCGGCTATCAAAGATTTGGTGAGTGATGACAAAAAAACCGGCAAAATCGATTCAGGAAAATTCGATGACGGTCCTGTATCAAGAATGTTGGCGGTTGGTGTTGAAGCACGCAATGAACCTCTTTGGAAACTTGAAGAGAAGTTAACCGTTAATGGACAGGAAGAA